>NZ_JACVVG010000029.1:0-64775 GCF_016647875.1 Pseudomonas sp. S36
GCCCCCCCGCAATTTGCAGCCGTTGCCGACAGCCTAGCCCTACCCCGCCCGGCCAGTGATCGCATCAACCTTGAATTGGCCTGTAAGGCCAGTGTTCGGAGGCAAGACACTGTTTCACAATATTCATGCGATTTATGCGATAAACGGTTACCTGACAGAGATTCCACAGCCATGAACACACGCTCCGGCAAGGGCCTTTCATTCGCCAAGCGCATCTACCTGCCGCGTGTTTTTGGCATGGGCATCGGTTTATTGTGCGTGATGGCAGGCACGGCGCCGCTCTCGCCCCCTCCATGGGTGTGGGCTTTCATGCTGTTCAATGGCCTGGTATGGCCCCACCTTGCCTACCAGTGGGCTGCACGCTCCGAGGCGCCCTACCAGGCAGAACAGCGCAACCTTGTGCTCGACTCGCTGATGGGCGGGTTCTGGGCCGCAGCCATGCATTTCAACCCACTGCCGACAGTTACCGTGCTGTCGATGATGACCATGAACAACGTGTCGGCCGGCGGGAAACGCCTGGTGCTGCGCGGCGCACTGGCGCAATTGGGCGGCATGGCCGTTGCTGTGCTATTGCTCGGCCCCGGGCTGCAGCTTGAGGCCACCACGCTGCAAGTCTACGCCAGCCTGCCCATGCTCACCCTCTATCCAATGGCGCTGGGCTGGGTCTGCTATCAGTTGGCAATCAAGCTTGCCGAGCACAAGCGAAGGCTTGGCGCGCTGAGCCTTACCGACAGCCTGACCGGGCTGCTCAACCATGGCGCCTGGAAGGACCTGCTGATGCTGAATTTTCAGAAATGCAGGAAACACCGCAGCGACGCAGTCATTGCACTGATCGACATCGACCACTTCAAGGCAATCAACGATACCTTTGGCCACGTCATCGGCGACTGCGTGCTGCGTCAATTGAGCGCCGAGCTGCGTCGCACCCTGCGCGAGGGCGACCAGGCCGGGCGTTACGGGGGCGATGAGTTCTGCGTGATCCTGCCAGACACCAGCGAGGCGCAGGCCTGCCAGGCGATGGAACGCTTGCGCGAGCGGGTTGGCAGCTACCGCAACCCGCAGCTGCCCACCTTGCGCATCAGCCTCAGCATTGGCCTGTGCCCGTTCGGCGCCCACCTCGATACCTCCGACACCTGGCTGGAACAGGCAGACCGGGCGCTGTATACGGCCAAAGGCGCCGGCCGCGATCAAGTCATGGTCGCGCACCGGTTGCATGCTGGCACGCAAGGGCTGCACGAAATGCCAGACCTCATGTCCCTTGCCCGCTGACCTGGGCAGCCGCCTGCAACTTGCGCTCAGCCACGATCTCGGGCAAGTCACTGCGGCGCAGGTAGGCCCGTAGCGGCTCACTGATATTCAGGCGGTCATCCACATGCTGCGCCAACAGCAAGGCAAGCCGTTCACGGCAAAGCGCCATGCGCTGCCCCTGCTCGTGGCGCCAGACGAACTCGTTGCACGGCGTGATACTGGCGTCGGCGACATCCATGCCGAACGAATCCTCGGAAAAGCGCACAATGTGGCAGCCGCGCTTGCCATGAAACCCGACAAAACCTTTGAGCTGTTCGGCAGCGCTGCAGATGTCCTGCGATGTGATGGCCATCACCTAACCTCCCGATGAAGTTGAAAGACACGTACGCCAAGCGACGCTGAGCGCGCACTCGCACTCTTGAATACAAAGCGTCCAGGCAAAAAAAATGGGCGACCGAAGTCGCCCTAAATGCCTTGCGTGCTCGTGTACCTGAAAGGTCAGCGCCCTTTGCGCTTGTTCGAGTCCTTCCAGATGAAAATGCCCAGACCGGCAAAGAAAGCCACCATCAACCCAACCGTTACCACGCCTGCGATAACCACGTTGTCGAAGAACATGCTGGCCTCCATTCGTGTGCCGTTGTCCGATGGGGCTAAGTTAACCAATCTGCGGGCGGGGAAAATTGACCGGTGTCAATGGGTATGGAGGGTGCCCGGGGGCGGGCACAGGAGGCAGGCGCAGGCTTGACCTGCGTCAAGTTTCAGCGCTTCTTGGGCTTGCGCTTGGGCTTCTTCTTGGAGGCATTCAACGGCAAGGCCTGCTCGAACGCGTTGCGCATCTCGTTCAGGCGCTTTTCCTTGAGGTCATGCACGCGCTTGGCGCGCTCGGCATCGAAATCGATGAGGTTGTCTTGGCTCATGCTCGGGCTCGACGATCTACGGGGATTGCATGATGACGCCAGGGGCAGGCGCTGACCAGCCCTGCCTCAGACTTCGATATCAACCAGCAGGCCCTGACGCACGGGCTCCCCCATCAACGGTGCTACAGGCACCGTGTTGTCGGCATTGACCTCGTCACCCGGCAGCGCACTGAAACGCTGCTGATCGCCCTGACGCTGGCGCTGTTGCTGCCGGCGCTGCTCTTCACGCAGCAGTAGCTCCTGCTCCTGGGGGTCGCGCTGCTGCTTGAGATCGATGGCGCTTTCGCCGGAAGCCGGCTGCGCCGGCACCACCGGCTTGATATCCGGGGTAGGTTTTACCGGGTCCTGTTGCGAGGTCACCGGTACGGCACTGAGCGGGATGATCGGTGGCAGCATGGACGTTCTCCTATGCTCCTGTATCGGCAGGCGCGAATTGACCTTGATGTCATGGACAACAATTATTCGGCTTCGTCATCCGGGTCGTCGTCGGCTGGCGGGCTGACTTCGCTCCAGGGCCGCTTGTACACCTGCTGCCACACCGCATCCATATGGGCTCGAACCTGCGCCGATGCGGCTTTGAGCGAAGCGCTGTCCACGCGTTCGCCGCCTATCGGCTCCTCGCCGGCCGGGGTAATCAGCGACTGCCCAGTGATGGTGTACACGGCCTGCCCCTCGCGCATCTCGATGGCGATGTCATGGGGGTCGATCCCCCCGCCGCAGTATGCATGGCTGGCGACGGTCACTTCGGCAACGCCATCGCCATTGAGGTCGCCGACATCGCTGACGTCGGCGTAGAAGTCCACATCCAGGTCGAGGCCTGGGCAGGTGGTTTCCTGTTCGATCTGCCAGCGGGGCTTGAATGCCTCACGCTCTGCACTGCGCCCGTACAGGGTGGCTTTCAGCACCACCTTGTCAACTTCCTGTTCGCTGTCCGGGTCGCTGGCCTGGCCATCGCTGCGGCTCAGCACCAGCAAGCCTTCGCCATCACGGTCGCGAAAGTGCACGCTCTTGATCGGCGCCTGCACCCCCAACACCTCCAACTGCTCGACGGGGATGGCAGGCAGTGTCTCGAAGTTCTTCTGCTGGCACGCGGCCAACAACAGGCAGCCAGCCACCAGGCCAGTGCTTGTCCAGTGATGCTTGGCAGACATGTTGATGAACGACCCTCGAGCAGCACGGCATGAGGCGATGAAACGGCTAGAATGACGCATTTGCCATCACCGTTCGGCGCCAGAAGGTGCACTCGGCACTTTGGTCTGGCCGGCCGATCCGTTAACATAATCGGCTTTTTCATCGCGGGAGTTCAGGCAGTATGGCGCAGCAGTATCAACCGGGGCAACGCTGGATCAGCGACAGCGAAGCAGAGCTCGGCCTGGGTACCATCCTGGCGCAGGATGGCCGCCTCTTGACCGTGCTCTACCCGGCCACTGGCGATACCCGTCAGTACTCCCTGCGCAACGCGCCGCTGACCCGCGTGCGCTTTTCCCCGGGCGACCAGATCACCCATTTCGAAGGCTGGAAGCTGACCGTACGGGAAGTGGAGGACATCGACGGCCTGATGGTCTACCACGGCCTGGACGGCCAGAACCAGCCGCGGACACTGCCAGAAACCCAGCTGTCCAACTTCATCCAGTTCCGCCTGGCCAGCGACCGCCTGTTCGCCGGGCAGATCGACCCGCTGCCCTGGTTCAGCCTGCGCTACAACACGCTGCACCACACCAGCAAGCAGATGCAGTCAGCGTTGTGGGGCCTGGGCGGTTGCCGCGCGCAGCCTATTGCGCACCAATTGCACATTGCCCGCGAGGTCGCCGACCGCAGCGCCCCTCGGGTACTGCTGGCCGACGAAGTGGGCTTGGGTAAAACCATCGAGGCCGGCCTGGTGATTCATCGCCAGTTGCTGTCTGGCCGTGCCAGCCGGGTGCTCATCTTGGTGCCGGAAAACCTCCAGCACCAGTGGCTGGTGGAAATGCGCCGCCGCTTCAACCTGCAGGTCGCCCTGTTCGATGCCGAGCGCTTCATTGAAAGCGATGCCAGCAACCCCTTCGAGGACGCGCAGCTGGCACTGGTTGCCTTGGAATGGCTGGTGGAGGATGAAAAGGCCCAGGATGCGATGTTCGCTGCCGGCTGGGACCTGATGGTAGTCGACGAGGCTCACCACCTGGTCTGGCACGAAGAACAGGCCAGTGCCGAATATGCCCTGGTCGAACAACTGTCCCAGGTGATCCCGGGTGTGTTGCTGCTCACTGCCACGCCGGAGCAGCTGGGCCAGGACAGCCACTTTGCCCGCCTGCGCCTGCTGGACCCTAACCGCTTCCATGACCTGGCCGCCTTCCGCGCCGAAAGCGAGCACTATCGGCCCGTGGCCGAGGCCGTGCAGGAATTGCTCGACGAAGGCCGCCTGTCGCCCAAGGCCCATGCCACCATCCAGGGCTTTCTCGGGGCCGAAGGCGAAGCGTTGCTGGCTGCCGTCAGCGATGGCGACACCCAGGCCAGCGCCCGCCTGATCCGCGAACTGCTGGACCGCCACGGCACCGGTCGTGTCCTGTTCCGCAACACCCGTGCGGCAATCCAGGGCTTCCCGGAGCGGCAGTTGCATGCCTACCCGCTGCCCGCCCCGGAACAGTACGGCAACCTGCCGGTCGGCGAGCATGCCGAGCTGTACCCCGAAGTGGCCTTCCAGGCCCAGGGAGAGGTGGCAGACGATGAGCGCTGGTGGCGCTTCGACCCGCGGGTCGACTGGCTGATCGACACCCTGAAAATGCTCAAGCGCACCAAGGTGCTGGTGATCTGCGCCCACGCCGAAACCGCGATGGACCTGGAAGACGCCCTGCGCGTGCGCTCTGGCATACCGGCATCGGTGTTCCACGAAGGCATGAGTATCCTTGAGCGTGACCGCGCCGCTGCGTACTTCGCCGACGAAGAGTTCGGCGCACAGGTGCTGGTATGTTCGGAAATCGGCAGCGAGGGGCGCAACTTCCAGTTTGCCCATCACCTGGTGATGTTCGACCTGCCAGCGCACCCCGACTTGCTGGAGCAGCGCATCGGGCGCCTGGACCGGATCGGCCAGAAACACACCATTGAGCTGCATATTCCCTACCTGCTGGGCACGCCGCAGGAGCGCCTGTTCCAGTGGTACCACGAAGGCCTCAATGCCTTCCTCAACACCTGCCCCACTGGCAACGCCCTGCAACACCAGTTTGGCCCGCGGCTGTTGCCGTTGCTGCAAGGCCAGGACAACAAGCCCTGGGATGCCCTGGTGGCAGAAGCGAGCGCAGAGCGCCAGCGCCTGGAAGCCGAACTGCACACCGGGCGTGACCGCCTGCTGGAACTCAACTCCGGGGGTGCCGGCGAAGGCGAAGCACTGGTCGAAGCAATTCTGGAACAGGACGACCAGTTCGCCCTGCCTATCTACATGGAAACCTTGTTCGATGCGTTCGGCATCGACAGCGAAGACCACTCCGAGAACGCACTGATCCTCAAGCCGAGCGAAAAAATGCTCGACGCCAGCTTCCCGCTGGGGGACGACGAGGGTGTCACCATCACCTACGACCGCGCCCAGGCCCTGTCGCGCGAAGACATGCAGTTCCTTACCTGGGAGCACCCGATGGTACAGGGCGGCATGGACCTGGTGCTGTCCGGCTCGATGGGCAACACCGCCGTGGCGCTGATCAAGAACAAGGCCCTCAAGCCCGGCACGGTGCTGCTCGAACTGCTGTTCGTCAGCGAAGTGGTGGCCCCGCGCAGCCTGCAGTTGGGCCGCTACCTGCCACCCGCCGCCCTGCGCTGCCTGCTGGACGCCAATGGCAACGACCTGGCCACCCGCGTGGCCTTCGAAACCCTGAACGATCAGCTCGAGAGCGTGCCGCGCGCCAGCGCCAACAAGTTCGTGCAAGCGCAACGTGACGTACTGGCCAAACGCATCAGCAGCGGTGAAGAGAAAGTGGTGCCTACCCACGTTGAGCGCGTGGCCGAGGCCCAACGCCGTCTGGCGGCTGAGGCAGACGAGGAACTGGCGCGCCTGGTAGCACTGCAGGCGGTCAACCCGAGCGTGCGTGAAAGCGAAGTCGAAGCCCTTCGCAAGCAACGTGAACAAGGCCTGGCCATGCTGGAAAAGGCGGCCTTGCGTCTTGAAGCAATTCGCGTACTGGTAGCCGGCTAGCCTAAGTTGAAACAGGAGCGGCCCTTGGCTGGCCGCTCCTGAACCTTCCCCACCCCGCATATTCCCGCCTGCTATACCTCCGATATCCAAATCGTTGAAGTCAATGTGCCATTACCCGATGATGGCCTGAGCCCCATTCCCTATACTCCCCCGGATGGTCTGCACCGATCGTGCGTGCGGATACACGATAACGGGGCGTTCCATGGAGTGGATTGAGCTACGACTGTTCGCTGACCTTCCAGCCACTGGCCATGTGGTGATGGACTGCCGACACGAACCCGTTCTGGTGCTACTGGCATACCTGGTGGCCTGGGCCGGCTGCTTTGCCACCCTACACATGGCCGAACGCCAGTGCAGCAGCGAAAACACCGCAGCCTATCGACGTTGGGCGTTACTGGGCGCCTGTTGCCTGGCAGGCGGTATCTGGGCCATGCACTTCATCAGCATGCTCGCCTTCCAGGTGCCGCTGGAAGTTCATTACGACGTGACCCTCACCGCGCTTTCGTTGCTGATTGCGCTGATAGTTGCCTGCTGGGCGATGTACAGCTTTGGCCGGCACCAAATGCACACCCGGCACTACCTGCAAAGCGCAGCGCTGATCGGCCTGGGCATCGTGATCATGCATTTTGTAGGCATGGCGGCCATGCAAACCGGCGCAGTTCAGTATTACCGCACCGACCTGCTGCTGGTATGCGCCGTGATCGCGTTGTTCACAAGCCTGTCGGCCTTGTGGCTGGCCCGCTACTTCCGCAAAGGCAGCGGCAGGCTGCACCAGTCGATGAAATACGCTGCCAGCCTGGTGATGGCGGGGGGCATCGTTGCCACCCATTTCACCGCCATGTCGGCCATGACACTGGTGATCCCAACGGACATGGCAATCCGCCTGCCGTCTGCTGACAACAGCCTGCAACTGGGGCTGGGCGTGGGCTTCATTACCCTGCTGATCAGCGGCGCCAGCATCAGTGCGGCGCTGGCTGACAAAAAGCTGCAGAGCAAGGAGCATGACCTGCGCCGGGTCAGTGTGCTACTTGGCCAACTGGACCAGGCCCGTGCCTCCCTGCAACAGGCTGCGCACTACGACGCACTGACCAGCCTGGTCAACCGACGAGGCTTCAACCAGGTCTTTGCCGAGCGCCTTGCCGAGCATCAGGCTTGCGAAGGCCGCATGGCGGTCATGTGCCTGGATGTCGACCATTTCAAACGTATCAATGACAGCTTAGGTCACCCGGCCGGCGACCGGTTGCTGACCGTGATCGCCAGCCACATCAAGGCCGCCACCCGTAGCCAGGACCTGGTCGCGCGCCTGGGGGGCGACGAGTTCTGCGTGGTCACCAGCCTGAGCGGGCGCGAGGAGGCACAACACCTGGCACAGCGTATCCTGCAGCGCATGAAGGACCCCATTGACCTCGGTGGCCGGCGCATGGTGATGACCACCAGCATTGGCATCAGCCTGTTTCCAGACGATGGCACCAGCGCCGAAGAACTGATGAAAAATGCCGACCTGGCCCTTTACCAGTGCAAGGCCAATGGCCGCAACGGCTGGCATTTTTTCGACGACAGCCTCAAGACCCAGGCCACCCTCGCGCTGCAGCTGGAAGAGGAACTGCGCCTGGCGTTGCTCGAAGAGCACGGGCTGACTGTGCACTACCAACCCATTTTTGATGCCCGTACTGGCCTGGTGGCCAAACTTGAAGCCCTGGTTCGCTGGCAACACCCGCAACACGGGTGGCTGGGGCCTGACCGTTTCATCGGCATTGCCGAAACCAACGGCCTGATCATCGACCTGGACCTGTGGGTACTGCGCCGTGCCTGCACCGACCTTGCCCTGCTGCAGCGCCAGGGGGTTGGTGGCTTAAGGGTCACGGTCAACTGCTCGGCCGTGACCCTCAGCCACGATGCCCTGCCCAATGAGGTGGAGCGGGTGCTGGCCGAAACGGGCCTTGCTGCCACACTGCTCGAGCTGGAAGTGACCGAAAACGCCCTGATGGGCGACATGCAGCGCACCGTCAACGTGCTCAAGTGTATACGCGCACTGGGCGTGACGCTTTCCATTGACGACTTCGGCACCGGCTACTCGTCATTGGCTTACCTCAAGCGCCTGCCACTGGATGTGCTGAAGATCGACCGTACGTTCCTGCAAGACGTACCGCACAGCCTCAAAGATTGCCAGATCGTCCAGGCGATTATCGCGATGGCCCACACCCTGCACCTGCAGGTGGTAAGCGAGGGTGTGGAAAAGGCCGAACAGCAGGCGTTTCTACAGGATCACGGCTGTGACTGCCTACAGGGTTACCTGCTCGGCCGGCCGGCTGCACTGGCCGAGCTGCGCCCGCTGTTGCTACGCCTGCGCCCACCGGCGGTGACCCTTACGGCTTGCTCCGGTACTGCTCTACCAAGGTCGACGGATCCTGGTCCAGAAAACCCTGGCTTGCGTGCAGGCGCATCAACTGCGCGGCGAGGCCACTGATCGGGGTTGCAGCGCCCTGCTCGCGGGACAGCTTCACCGCGTTGTCCAGGTCCTTGAGCAATGTGCGAACGTGCCATTTGACCGGTTGGTAGGTGCTCGCTGCCATCTGCGGTGCGAGGATCTGCAGCGGCTTGGAGTCGGCGAAACCGCCCGCCAGTGCTTCAGCCAATAACCGGGTATCAACACCTGAACGTTCAGCCAGAGCAATCACCTCGGCAATCACCAGGGCGTTGCAGGCCACGATCATCTGGTTGCAGGCCTTGGTGACCTGCCCAGCCCCCACTGCGCCCATATGCGTGACCCGCTGCCCCAGTACCTGCAGCACCGGCTGGGCGCGGTGCAGGTCGTGCGCGTCACCGCCTACCATGATCGCCAACGAACCGGCTTCGGCGCCAGGGGTGCCGCCGGATACGGGAGCATCCAGCCAAGCCATGCCGCACAGCGCTGCCAGCTCGGCAGCCATCTCACGCGTGGCACCGGGTTCAAGGCTGGAAAGGTCGATCAGCAGTTGGCCACTGCGCCCGCCTAGCGCAATACCGGCCTCGCCAAACACCACCTCGCGTACCACCGCGGTGTCCGCCAGGCACAGCAGTACCATGTCGGCATCACGGCTCAGTTCGGCAGGGCTGGCGGCACGCCGTGCCCCGGCGGCGACCAGCGCGTCGCACTTGTCGGGACTGCGGTTCCACACCGTCAACGGGTACCCGGCAGCCAGCAGGCGCCGGCACATGGGCAGCCCCATCAAACCGATACCGGCAAAGGCCAACGAGGGAAGATCAGTGCTCATCATGACTCCTGGCAGTGGCTTACATTTCGGCAGCCTATCTCGAATGCACAATGACGGGCCAGCCACCGCCGCTTTACGCATGCCGTAAACTGTTACCGCCACGCCGAATTGTTACTTACCTCTACCCACCTTGAGCATAAACGAGCACTGCAACGGTGCGACTGCGAATTTTCGTGCACCAAAAACGATCACACCTACGCTGCGCCTTTGACCTGTATCACGATGAACGGCGACACCACCACCGCCCAGATCTCTGGGTCGCGGGTTTGCAGGTCAAGCGCCTGGTCGGCAGAGACTGGCCCTACAGTGCCATCACTGCGCCATTTGGCGAACAGATCGCTGCGGTTTTCAGCCATCGCTTCGGCCACAGTGATCAGGTCGAGAGCAGGGTCGACCCAAATCAGGTCACCCTTGGCCCAGAAGCGCTCCAGCGCTTTCCACTCAATGATTGCCGTCTCACCCAGCAATTTGGCATAGAGGGTGCTTGTTTCATCCGTCATGGGTGGTATCCGCAAAAATAGCCAATAACAAAGGCCGGCATTTTTGCAGAAAAACCCGGTTTCAAATATGCAATTTGGTCGATTGGCCCCGCATTGGTGGGGCCTGGCTGCAGAATCAGGCTTTGTAATGGCGCCTTTCTGTACTTTTGTGTCAACCAAGCGACAACCCGCGGAATAGGCACTTTTCGACCGCTTTTCAAGCGCTCGGGCAGCGCTCTACACTGTACCGGTACAGTTCCGGGACATGTTCCGGGGGAAGGTGGGCTTGCGCGTTGGCATGACCGCGCCGCAAATCCCGCCCGGTCTGTAGCCCTGGCCGCCAGGACTATAAGAATTACAACAGAATGAGTGGAGCACTATGATCAAGATTTCCAAGCTGTTCGCCGCAATGGTTCTGGCCGGGGTAGCCAGCCATTCGTTTGCCGCCGATACCATCAAGATCGGGATTGCCGGGCCCAAGACCGGCCCTGTGACCCAGTACGGCGACATGCAGTTCATCGGCGCGAAGCAGGCCATCAAGGACATCAACGCTGCAGGCGGTGTCGACGGCAAGATGCTAGAAGCCAAGGAATACGACGATGCGTGCGACCCTAAACAGGCCGTGGCGGTCGCCAACCGTGTGGTTAACGATGGTGTCAAGTTCGTCATCGGCCACCTGTGCTCCAGCTCCACCCAGCCAGCCTCCGACGTTTATGAAGACGAAGGCATCATCATGATCACCCCGGCCGCAACGTCGCCGGAAATTACCGCTCGCGGTTACAAGATGATTTTCCGCACCATCGGCCTGGACAGCGCTCAGGGCCCAGCGGCAGGCAACTACATCGCTGACCATGTCAAGCCCAAGGTCGTGGCCGTGCTGCACGACAAACAGCAATACGGTGAAGGCATCGCCACTGCGGTCAAGCAAACCCTGGAAGGCAAAGGCGTCAAAGTTGCCGTATTCGAGGGCCTGAACGCCGGTGACAAGGACTTCTCGTCCATCATCCAGAAGCTCAAGCAGAACAACGTCGACTTTGTCTACTACGGCGGCTACCACCCAGAGCTGGGCCTGATTCTGCGCCAGGCGCAGGAAAAAGGCCTGAAAGCCAAGTTCATGGGCCCGGAAGGCGTGGGCAACGACTCCATCTCGCAGATCGCCCAGAATGCCTCCGAAGGCCTGCTGGTCACCCTGCCGAAGTCGTTCGATGCCGACCCGGAGAACAAGAAGATCGTCGACGCCATCAAGGCTGACGGCAAGGACCCAAGCGGCCCGTTCGTGTTCCCGTCCTACTCCGCAGTTGAGCTGATCGCCCAGGGCATCAAGAAAGCCGGTTCCGAAGATACCGACAAGGTGGCAGCCGCCATCCACGCCGGCACCTTCAAGACCCCGACTGGCGAGCTGTCCTACGACGCCAAAGGCGACCTCAAAGACTTCAAGTTCGTGGTCTACGAATGGCACTTCGGCAAGCCGAAGACCGAAGTCTCCCCTCAGTAACACGCGTGACTAATAGCTGACCGTAGAAGCCCACTGTGCGAGCAGTGGGCTTTGTTTTACGAGGTTCATGGGCCCGCCCCCGCGATCCGGGGGCGGGCTCACCTGAAAATCTTAAAACCGTCACCCGCGGTTTCCTGGCCATACCCCGGCCAGCGAAATGCAAATCAGGTTTTTAGGAGCGCTGTAATGCCTGAGATCTACCATTTCTTCCAACAACTGGTTAATGGATTGACCATCGGCAGCACCTACGCCTTGATCGCCATCGGCTACACGATGGTGTACGGCATCATTGGCATGATCAACTTCGCCCACGGTGAGGTTTACATGATTGGTTCCTACGTGGCCTTCATGGCCCTGGCGGGCCTGGCCATGATGGGTATCCATTCGCTGCCGATCCTGATGACCGTGGCCTTCGTCGCGACGATCTGCGTCACCAGTGCCTATGGCTACAGCATCGAACGGGTTGCCTACCGCCCATTGCGCAACAGCAACCGGCTGATCCCGCTGATTTCTGCCATCGGTATGTCGATTTTCCTGCAGAACACCGTGTTGCTTTCGCAAGACTCCAAGGACAAGTCCATCCCCAACCTGATCCCCGGCAGCTTCTCGTTCGGGCCAGGGGGCGCGGAAGAAGTCCTGGTGTCGTACATGCAGATCCTGGTGTTCGTGGTTACCCTCGTGGCCATGACCTGCCTGACCCTGTTCATCTCCCGTTCCCGCCTGGGCCGTGCCTGCCGCGCCTGTGCCGAGGACATCAAGATGGCCAACTTGCTGGGCATCAACACCAACAACATCATCGCCCTCACCTTCGTCATTGGCGCCGCCCTGGCCGCCGTGGCGGCTGTACTGCTGAGCATGCAGTATGGGGTGATCAACCCCAACGCCGGTTTCCTGGTGGGCCTGAAGGCCTTCACGGCAGCGGTACTGGGCGGCATCGGCAGCATTCCGGGCGCCATGCTCGGTGGGCTGGTGCTGGGTGTGGCCGAAGCGTTCGGCGCCGACATCTTCGGCGACCAGTACAAGGACGTGGTTGCGTTCGGCCTGTTGGTTCTTGTCCTGTTGTTCCGGCCGACCGGCATTCTGGGCCGCCCGGAGGTTGAAAAAGTATGAGCAGAAATCTCAAACAGGCGTTCTTCAGCGCCTTGCTGGTGTGGGCCGTGGCCTTCCCGGTACTGGGCCTGAAACTGAGCATCGACGGCATCAGCCTGGCCGTGCACAGCCAGGGCTCGTTCACCCTCAGCATCATTGCCGTGTGTTCGGTGCTGATGTTCCTACGGGTGCTGTTCGACAAGCAGTGGAGCTCGGTGATGGGCCGCCGCTCGGATCGCAAGCTGATCCCGCCGGCCATGAGCAACTACCTGACGCTGCCCAAGACCCAACGCTGGGTGATCATGGGCCTGATCGTGGCTGCGCTGGTGTGGCCCTTCTTTGGCTCCCGCGGTGCGGTGGATATCGCCACGCTCATCCTCATCTACGTGTTGCTGGGCCTGGGCCTGAACATCGTGGTGGGCCTTGCCGGGCTGCTCGACCTGGGCTATGTCGGCTTCTATGCCGTAGGCGCCTACACCTATGCCATGCTGTCGCACTACATGGGCTGGGGCTTCTGGGTATGCCTGCCGATCGCCGGCCTGATGGCCGCCACGTTCGGTTTCCTGCTCGGATTCCCGGTGCTGCGCCTGCGCGGTGACTACCTGGCGATCGTGACCCTGGGCTTTGGCGAGATCATCCGCCTGTTCCTGCGTAACCTCACCGACTGGACAGGCGGCCCCAACGGCATCAGCAACATCCCCAAACCCGAGTTCTTCGGTTTGACCTTCGAACGCCGCGCGGCTGAAGGCATGCAGACCTTCCACGAATTCTTCGGGTTGCAATACAACTCCATCAACAAGGTGATTTTCCTGTACCTGGTGGCGCTGTTGCTTGCCTTGCTGGCACTGTTCGTCATCAACCGCCTGCTGCGCATGCCCATCGGCCGTGCGTGGGAAGCGCTGCGCGAAGACGAGATTGCCTGCCGCGCACTGGGGCTCAACCCAACCGTGATCAAACTCTCGGCCTTCACCCTGGGCGCCTGCTTCGCGGGCTTTGCCGGCAGCTTCTTCGCCGCCCGCCAAGGCCTGGTCACCCCGGAATCCTTCACCTTCATCGAGTCGGCGATCATCCTCGCCATCGTGGTGCTGGGCGGCATGGGCTCGCAACTGGGTGTGATCCTGGCGGCCATCGTGATGATCCTGCTGCCCGAGCTGATGCGTGAGTTCAGTGAGTACCGCATGCTGATGTTCGGTGCCCTGATGGTGTTGATGATGATCTGGCGTCCGCAAGGCTTGTTGCCGATGCAACGCCCCCACATGGAGCTGCGTCGATGAGCCGCGAAATTCTGCAAGTCAGCGGCCTGAGCATGCGCTTCGGCGGCTTGTTGGCGGTGAACGGCGTAGCCCTGACCGTCAAGGAAAAACAAGTGGTGGCGCTGATCGGCCCGAACGGTGCCGGCAAGACCACGGTATTCAACTGCCTCACCGGTTTCTACCGGCCCAGTGGCGGTAGCATCCTGCTCGACGGCGAGCCGATCCAGGGCCTTGCCGGTCACCAGATCGCCCGCAGGGGCGTGGTGCGCACGTTCCAGAACGTGCGCCTGTTCAAGGAAATGACCGCGCTCGAAAACCTGCTGATCGCCCAGCACCGGCACTTGAACACCAACTTTTTTGCGGGGTTGTTCAAAACGCCGGGCTTCCGCCGCAGCGAAAAGGAAGCGATGGAGCGCGCGCAGTACTGGCTGGAGAAGGTCAACCTGACCGAGTTCGCCAACCGTACCGCCGGCACCCTCGCCTATGGCCAGCAACGCCGCCTGGAAATCGCCCGCTGCATGATGACCCGCCCGCGCATCATCATGCTCGACGAACCGGCCGCAGGGCTCAACCCTAAGGAAACCGAAGACCTCAAAGCGCTGATCGCCTACCTGCGCGAGTCGCACAACGTGACCGTGCTGTTGATCGAGCACGACATGAAGCTGGTGATGAGCATTTCCGACCATATCGTGGTGATCAACCAGGGCACCCCCCTGGCCCACGGCACCCCCCAGGAAATCCGCGACAACCCTGAAGTGATCAAAGCCTACCTGGGGGAAGCGTAAATGCTGAAGTTTGAAAACGTCTCCACCTTCTACGGCAAGATCCAGGCCCTGCACAGCGTGAACGTAGAGATCAACCAGGGCGAAATCGTGACCTTGATCGGCGCCAACGGGGCTGGCAAGTCGACCCTGCTGATGACCCTCTGCGGCTCGCCCCAGGCGCACAGCGGCAGCATCAAGTACCTGGGAGAGGAACTGGTCGGTCAGCCCTCTTCGCAGATCATGCGCAAGAGCATTGCGGTGGTGCCGGAAGGCCGCCGCGTGTTCGCGCGCCTGACTGTCGAAGAAAACCTGGCGATGGGCGGCTTTTTCACCGACAAGGGCGATTACCAGGCGCAGCTGGACAAGGTGCTGCAGCTGTTCCCGCGCCTGAAAGAACGCTATACCCAGCGCGGTGGCACCATGTCCGGTGGCGAGCAGCAGATGCTGGCCATCGGCAGGGCCTTGATGAGCAAGCCCAAGCTGTTGTTGCTGGACGAACCCTCGCTGGGCCTGGCACCGATCATCATCCAGCAGATTTTCGACATCATCGAACAGTTGCGCCGCGATGGCGTCACCGTGTTCCTGGTAGAGCAGAACGCCAACCAGGCGCTGAAGATCGCTGACCGCGCCTACGTGCTGGAAAACGGCCGGGTGGTGATGCAAGGCACCGGCGAAGGCCTGTTGACCGACCCGAAAGTGCGCGACGCCTACCTGGGCGGTTGAGTGAACGTTGGGGGCTGCGCTGCGGCCCCCAATCCCCTGACACCCAACCATTAACTTGAGATCCACCACCAGCCTGAGTAACGTGACCGGCTCTTTGGCCACGATTCTGCGGAGCCCGCCCCATGCGCCTCACCCCCACCCTGCTCATCACGGCACTGCTGCCCCTGTTCGCCGGCTGCCAACTCATGGGTGAAACCCCTGCCGACCCCAATGTAGGCACCACTCGCATGCAAGGTGAACTGCGCGCCGCCGGCGGCCACCTGCTGTTCAAGCCGTGCAACGAAAGCCGTTCGTTCATCGTCAACGACGCCGCTGCTACCGGCATCCTGCAAGAAGCCGCCAACCTTGCCAAAAGCGCCAACGACACGCTGTTCGCCGACGTGCGCGGGCGCCTGACCGGCAGCAAGCAGGCCAATACCGATGGCCAACTGGATGTACGACGCCTGTACCGAGTGGAGGCCACTGCCGGCGCCTGTGCAGACCCGAATTTCAAGCAACTCACCTTGCGCGCCAGCGGGCACACACCTGACTGGGACCTTAAAGCCAGCGGCCGTGGCATGGTGCTGAACCGCGCCGGCCAGCCTCCCCTGCCCTTGCCCTTTCTGGAAGAACAGGTACCCGGCGGCGGCCTGACCCTGACCAGCGAGGCCAATGGGCAACAGGTAGAACTGTGGGTTGCGCCACAGCGCTGCGTAGACCCGGCCACCGGCACCGTCAACCATCTGCGGGCCGAACTGCGTATCGATGGCACCACCCTGCAAGGCTGCGGTTACTATGGCGGCGCGCGCGACGACTGATGACCGGGGGCTTTAAACCTGCCAGTCAGGGCGGCTAACAGCTTATACTTGGCGGTTTGTGTTAAGCCGCCGGCCGCCCAATGGCCGGGATACTGGACCCTGCCATGCTACGAATCACCGAACTGAAGCTGCCCCTGGATCACCCCGACGAAGCGCTGCGCGAGGCCATCGTCCAGCGCCTGGGCATTGCCGACGCGCAGTTGCTCAGCTTCAACCTGTTCAAGCGCAGCTACGATGCACGCAAGAAGAACAGCGAGCTGCTGTTCATCTACACCATCGACCTGCACGCCAGCAACGAAGACGAATTGCTGGCCAGGTTCGCTGACGATCGCAACATCACTGTCGCACCCGACGTCACCTACAAGTACGTGGGCCAGGCGCCGGCCAACCTGCCGCAACGCCCAATCGTGGTCGGGTTTGGCCCCTGCGGCATTTTCGCGGGCCTGCTGCTGGCACAGATGGGCTTCAAGCCGATCATTCTCGAGCGTGGCAAGGAAGTGCGCCAGCGCACCAAGGACACCTGGGGCCTGTGGCGTAGAAGTGTGCTCAACCCGGAGTCCAACGTGCAATTCGGCGAAGGCGGCGCCGGTACCTTCTCCGACGGCAAGCTGTACAGCCAGATCAAAGACCCGCAGCACCACGGCCGCAAGGTGCTGGAAGAGTTCGTGAAAGCCGGTGCACCGGACGAGATCCTGTACATCAACAAGCCCCACATCGGCACGTTCCGGCTCACCGGCATGGTCGAGCAGATGCGTCAGGAAATGATCGCGCTGGGTGCCGAAGTACGCTTCGAACAGAAGGTCACCGACCTGCTTAGCGAAGGCGACCAGCTGACCGGCGTGGTACTGGAAAGCGGTGAGCAGCTGCACGCCCGCCATGTCGTTCTGGCACTGGGCCATAGTGCGCGCGATACGTTCCGCATGCTGCACGCAA
Source organism: Pseudomonas sp. S36 (assembly GCF_016647875.1). NCBI lineage: Bacteria > Pseudomonadati > Pseudomonadota > Gammaproteobacteria > Pseudomonadales > Pseudomonadaceae > Pseudomonas > Pseudomonas sp. S36. The sequence goes on from NZ_JACVVG010000029.1 coordinate 17,112, forward strand.
AGGGCGTGTTCATGGAAGCCAAGCCGTTCTCAGTAGGCTTTCGTATCGAGCACCCGCAAACCCTGATCGACAAGGCTCGGCTGGGCAAGTATGCCGGCCACCCGAAGCTGGGCGCAGCTGACTACAAACTGGTGTACCACGCCAAGAATGGCCGTTCTGTCTACAGCTTCTGCATGTGCCCGGGGGGCACCGTGGTAGCGGCCACCAGCGAACCGGGCCGCGTGGTCACCAACGGCATGAGCCAGTACTCGCGTAACGAGCGCAATGCCAACTCGGGTATCGTCGTGGGCATCGACCCCGAGCGCGATTACCCGGGCGGCCCCCTGGCCGGTATCGAACTGCAGGAGCGCCTGGAAGCCCACGCCTACGTGATGGGCGGCAGCAACTACCAGGCCCCGGCGCAGCTGGTGGGGGACTTTGTCGCAGGCCGCCCATCGACCGCGCTGGGCAGCGTAGAGCCGTCCTATAAGCCGGGTGTCACATTGGGCGACCTTGCCCCCAGCCTGCCAGCGTTCGCCATCGAGGCTATCCGCGAGGCGTTGCCGGCGTTCGACCGGCAGATCAAGGGCTACAACCTGCACGACGCCGTGCTCACCGGTATCGAGACGCGGACCTCGTCACCGCTGCGCATCACCCGTGACGAACGCTTCCAGAGCCTGAACATGAAGGGGCTGTTCCCGGCAGGTGAAGGCGCAGGTTATGCAGGCGGCATTCTGTCGGCAGGCGTCGACGGGATTCGTATCGCCGAGGCAGTTGCCCGGGATATGCTTGGCCTCTAACGAGGTTTCGCGCGCGGCTGCCCTTTAGCAGGCAGAAAAAAACCCCGACTGGCTCATACCAGCTCGGGGTTTTTATTGCGTGCCGCTCGTCAGTGGGATACGCGGCTGGTGCCATCAACGGTCATGATGCGTACCCGGTCACCCACACGGAAGATTTCGTTTTCCTGCACGGCCTGTACATAGGCACGCATGCTGCCGTCGTCTTCACGCACGGTGATTTCTACACCCTGGGTGCGCGTAATGCCTTCTTCGGCGGCAGAGCCAGCAAGGCCACCCGCCACAGCACCGATAACGGCCGCTACGATACTGCCGCGCCCACCGCCCACGGCGCTACCGGCCAGGCCACCGACAACGGCGCCGGCGCCGCCGCCGATTGGGGTCTTGGTGCCTTCGATCTTGACGGGGCGCAGCGATTCGATGGTGCCCATACGCACGGTTTGAACACGGCGGGCTTCGTCGCGTGAATAGCTGTCACCGCTCAGGCTTGAGGCACAGCCACCCAGCAGCAACGACATGGTGGTAAAGGTCGCCAACAGCAAAGCGGATTTACGCATGGGTACAATCTCCAGAGGTCAGGTGTTCATTAGACGCTGCACGTTGACGGCTGTCACGACGCAAACGTTATAAAATTGTTTTCATTCAGCTGGCGTACAGACGCACCGCTGAATGCAGCCATTCAATTCAGACCAAGGATAGCCATGGATTACTTCATCGTCGTGGTCGCCACCGTTGCGGGGCTGTATTTCCATGGGTGGCTGTACGTGCGCATGCGCCGCTGGATGGACCGCGACCTGGCGTTGTCGCTGGCCGGCACGGACCCGCAAAAGCAGGCGTACATGCTGCAAAGGTTGCAGCAGGCACGCGTGGAGAAGGTGAAGCGCAAGCAGCTGGCCGGGTGGCTGCAACGTGAGGCGGCCGCCTACCCCGGCTGAGCTGACGAGGGGCCGCCATGCAGCCCTGTGCATCAGGGGGCCAGGCGCTCCCGCAGCCATTGCCCGTCGACACTGCGGTAGTTCAAGCGGTCGTGCAACCGGCTTGCACGCCCTTGCCAGAACTCGATTCGCTCCGGCAGAAGGCGGTACCCGCCCCAGTGTTCCGGGCAATGGGGCTGGGTGTCGGAAAAGCGCGCTTCGGTGGCCTTGACCAGGGCCTCCAGAGCCTCACGGCCAGCAATGACCTGGCTTTGAGGCGAGGCCCAGGCCCCCAGGCGACTACCCAGGGGGCGCACCTGGTAATAGTCGTCGGACTCCTTGACCGTTACCTTCTCCACCCGGCCTTCAATACGCACCTGGCGCTCCAGCGCCGGCCAGAAGAAGGTCATCGCGGCAAACGGGTTTTGCCGCAGTTGCTGCCCCTTGGCACTGTCGTAGTTGGTGAAGAAGGTGAAACCGCGCTCGTCCAGCCCTTTCAACAGCAACACCCGGCAATGCGGGCGCCCCTCACCGTCCACCGTGGCCAGGGTCATGGCATTGGCCTCGACAGGCGCCTGTTCGGTTTTTACCGCGTCGCCGAACCATTGGTGAAACAAGGCAAAAGGCTCCGCGGGGGCCTGGGCCTCGGCCAGGCCATCACGGGTGTAGTCGCGGCGCATATCGGCCAGGGTTTGGGTCATTGCTGCGTTCCTTGACGATCAGTTGGTCTTCGCAGGGCTGTTGGCAGCTACTTTCTTGTCGGTGGTAGCTTTTTTGGCCACCGGCTTGGCCGGGGCGGCTTTTTTCTTGGCGGGTGCTTTGGCAGACGCCTTGGCCTTGGCTGCTGGCTTCTTGGCCGCGGCCTTGGTTGCGCTCTTGGCCGCAGGCTTGCTCTCGGCCGCCTTGCTAACCGGGGCCTTGGCATCCTGCGCCGCGACCATGGACGCCGGCGCCGGTGCCGGGGTTGCCTGCTGATATTTGGTCAGCAGTGCGACCATGGTGTTTTGCGGGGTAAGCAGCATTTCCACACGGCGGTTGAGGGCGCGGCCCTCTGCACTGTCGTTGGCGGCACGCGGCATCACCGACCCCATGCCCTTGAGGATCAACCGATCACGCTGCAACCCGCTGAGGCGGAAGATGGCAGACACGGAAGCAGCGCGTTCCAGGCTAAGCTTCTGGTTGGCTACTGGCACACCGCTGGTATCGGCATGGCCCAGGACCAGCACGGCTGTCTTGGGGTCACCTTCCACCGTCTTGGCCACGCGGGTGATCGGCCCCAGGGTCATAGGCAGCAGCATGTTCGGGCGGTCCGGGTTGTAGGAGCCGTCCACCGGCAGCGTCACGGCCAGCACGTTGTCGCGCCGCTCCAGCTCCAGCTTGCTGTCCTTGATCGCCTCGCGCAGTTTGGGCTCGTACTCGTCCAGCCAGGCCTGGGTGGCCTTCTGGTCGATCTTCGGCACCACCGGGCCCTCTGCCTGTTTTTCTTCGTTGCCAAACGGCCACCACCAACGGCTGCCGCTGCTGGACTTGGCGTCAGCCTTGGCCACATTCTCGGTGACCGCCTGCTTCACTTCCTGGTCGGCGACCTTGTCCGAACCGAACGGCCACCAGCTCGAACTGGCACTTTTGGCGGTGCCCTGGGATTGGCTGGCGCAACCGGTAACAGCGGCCAGGCACAGGGCGAGTGCTAAGGTTTTATGTGAAGACATCAGCGATACACCATGAATTAGAAAGAAATTTTGCCCACACTCTTCAGGCATTGGCATTGAGGATAGTCAAAGAGCCTGGGCAATACTCGCATTACCCGATCAAAGGCATTGCGCAAGTACCCGCACCAGTTTCTGCGCCCGCGGGTCCATCAACACGTAGGGCCCCAGGGTGTTGACGACGAACCCGAAGGCTACATCATGTTCAGGGTCGGCAAACCCCACCGAGCCGCCGGCACCCGGGTGGCCAAAGGCGCGGGCACCCAGGCCGAAGGTGGCGTTGGCCACCTGGGGCTGATCGAGCATGCAGCCCAGGCCAAAGCGCGTCTGGGTCAGCAGGGTGCGGTCCTGGCCCAGGCTGTGCTGGCGGGTAAGCTCGTCAAGCAACTCGGACTCCAGCAGGCTGCCGTCCAGCAAGCCCGCATAGAACCCGGCAAGGCTTCGTGCGTTACCGTGGCCATTGGCGGCCGGCTGCTGCATGCGCCGCCATTCCGGCTTGTTGGGACTGGTAAGGATGGCCGGGGGGTTGGTGAAGGCGCGGGTCGACAACGCGTGTGGTTCGCGCAGGGTTACCTGCAGCAGCCGCTGCGCCGCTTCGTCGCCCGGGTTGCCCTTGCCTCGGGCGATGTGGGCCACCCGCTCGAACTCCTGGTCATCCAGGCCAACATGGAAATCCAGGCCCAGGGGGCGAGCCGTGCGCGCCACGATCGAATCACCCGGTGCGCGCCCGTCTGCGCGGCGGATCAGCTCACCGATCAGCCACCCGTAGGTGATGGCCGCATAGCCGTGCTCGGTACCCGGCACCCACCAGGGCTCCTCTCTGGCCAGCACATCGACCATGGCCTGCCAGTCGTACAGCGCCTCGGCAGGCAGCACCTCACGGATAGCAGGCAGCCCGGCCCGGTGGCTGAGCAATTGGCGCAGGGTAATCGCCTGCTTGCCAGCCTGGGCAAATTCAGGCCAGTAATTGGCGACCGGCGCATCCAGGTCGAGCTTGCCCTCGCCCACCAATTGCAAGGCCGTGACAGCGGTGAAGGTCTTGGTGCATGAAAACAGGTTGGCGATGGTGTCACTGTGCCAGGCCTGCTGCCCGTCCCGGTCGGCAGTGCCCGACCACAGGTCCACAACCGTATCGCCACCCACCTGGATGCACAGCGCGGCGCCCCGCTCCTGGGGGTCGTCGAACAGGGCGGCGAACGCCTCGCGTACCGCTTCGAACTTCAGCTCATAGTGACCCTGAATCTGCACCCGCTGTTCTCCGTACGGCACATTGCGAAAATGGCGTGCATTGTTTCAGTAGTTGGGCGTTTTGCAAACCGGTCACTGCGCCTTGGGTTTCTCCAGGTACCCACGCAACTGGGCCAAGGCCTCCAGGTTGCTCCTGCGCGCCGCCTCGACAAAGCCCGGGTAGGCCACGTCGGTAATGGCGACCAGCCCCAGATGACCGTTTTCACCATCAAGCAGCCGCCCGCTGGCGGGCTGGTCCAGGTACTGGAACCAGTGTGCGCCCACGATCATCGGCTGGCTGAGGGCGGCCTTGAGGAAACGACCGTAGGCGGGGCCACGGTCCTCTTCGCGCACCACTTCCAGCGGGCCTGGCCAGAACGGGCCGCGATCACGCGAGCCGAACTGGAATTCCGAGACCAGTACCGGCTTGTCCAGCTCGGCCAGGCGGGCGAAGTCGTAACCATCCTGCGGCTGGAGCGTATAGAAATTGAAGCTGAGCACGTCGCAGAACTCGGCACAGGCTTTCACCGCCTCTGGTGTACTCACCGCAAAACGGCCGCCCAGCAACAGGTGGTTGGGCGCGTGCCATTTCAACGAGTCGGAAATGGTCTTGAAGTAGGTTTCGGCAAATACCTGCTGGAAGTACTGGTAGTCACGCTCGATTTCCGGGTGCTCCGGGCTGGGCAATGGCCCCTCGAAACCCGGGTCTTCCATCAGTTCCCAGGCGCTCAACTCAATGCCCCACGCCTTGGACAGGCCCTCCTGGTTGCGGTACTTGTCGCGCAACTGCTTGAGAAACGCACGCTTGGCCGGCACGTCGGTGGTCAGGCGCAAGGTGCCGTAGGCCAGCCCATAGCGTGCTTTGGGGTCGGCGCCGGGGGCTGCCCAGGCCAGCTCGTTGTCGGCGAAGTAGCCGACCAGCCAAGGGTCGTCGCGGTGATCCCGCGCAGCGATGGCGACCGCACGCTCGGTGGCCATGGCGAAACGGGGGTCGAACGGGTCCGGCATGCTGCCCCACCAGTCCATGCCGGTGCTGATGCTGGCGTAATCCCCAACGATCGACAGCGGCAGGGTGTAAGGCATGCGCTCGGCCTCGATCAACGCCGGGTCGCTCCAGTTGCCCAGGGTGTTGAAGCCCCATGCCTGGAGCCGATCCAGTGCATGGCCCTGCCAGCGGGCAGCATCCAGTGCGGCGGGTGGGCAGTTGGCCGGTTGCTCAGGCCCGGTGGGCGGGCACGGCTTGCCGTAAGTGCGTTGCAGGTTGGCCGCGTAAAAGTCGAACCAGCGCCCTTTCTTGAAGTTGCGCCCCGCTGAAGATGCATTGCCATCGTCGTTGTTGCCTTCGCCATAGAAGGCAGCAAGCATGCTGCCGGCCTCAGGCAAGCCCTTGAACATGCCCTCACGGCCCTGCACATAGGTTCGCCCGCCGTCCGCAGCCACGGCGTTGACACCCAGCGAATAGAACGGGTGGCCTTGCGGCGTTACCAGGTACCAGCGCCCATCGCGTTTTTCAGTGCGGAAAAACCCTTTGGCCTCGAATGCCTGCCCCGCCATCAGCCCGCCGAAATCATCCAGTGGCTGCTTGCCACGCTCTGCCAGCCAGGCCTTCAACTGCTGCTGTTCACGGCCATCGGCTGCCTTGAGCTGGTCGTCGTTGGCGACCTTTTCTGGCCAGTTGGCGCGGGTGGACTGCCCATAGCTGTCGATCAGGTCACGGTAGGCTGCCTGATACGCCTGGTCGTCATCCTGAATGCCGACGCGCTCGATCAACAGGCTCTGGGCCACCTTGGGGCCGGGAATGCTCAGGCTGACCGACGCCACCTGCTTGAGGTCGAGTGCGCCAGCACTGCTGGCCAGCAGCAGGCGCTGGCCGCCAAAGCTCCACGGCATGGGCGGGCCGGCGCGCATACCCTGGCTCGATGGCGAGCTGGCGGCCAGCGGCACCATCACGGTTTGCGCAGGCCCTGCGGGCAGGTCAACCCTGCTCGTGAGCGTACGGCCATCGCTGCCCTGCACGGTCACATCCACAGTCAGCGCCCAATCCATGCCACTTTGCAGGCGCAACGTCAGCCAGCGCCCGGCGGACCAGTCCCACACGCCGCTCTGCGGGCTCAAGCGCAGGGTCGGCCGCTCGGCCGGGTTGAATACCACCCGCCGCAACACCTCACCGCCCGCCGTCTGCTCGGCGTTGTACTGCGGCAGGCCGGCGTCCACCGTCGCAACATTCACCACCGAGGCCGGGCGCACGAAACTGAACAGCGTCTGCTGCCCCGCCAGTAAAGGCGAACTGAACAACAGGGCGAAAACAGCAGGCAGGGTGCGGCGGACCATAGGGATGGGGCTCTCCTTCAGGGCCCTCATGGCCCACGACTGAGTAAATGGACAACGTGCCGGCGCAAGTGCTCCAGCTGTCAGCAAATCTCCCGCCTGAACGGCGGCAGCGCATTGAGAATAGCCTTGCCATAGCGCTGGGTAACCAGGCGCCGGTCAAGCAAGGTGATGATGCCGCGGTCCTGTTCAGTGCGCAGCAAACGGCCGCAGGCCTGGATCAGGCGCAACGACGCATCGGGTACGGCGATTTCCATGAACGGGTTGCCGCCACGGGCCTCGATCCACTCCGCCAGGGCAGCCTCTACCGGGTCATCCGGTACAGCGAACGGGATCTTGGCAATAACCACGTGCTCGCAATAGGCGCCCGGCAAGTCCACCCCTTCGGCGAAGCTGGCCAGGCCGAACAGCACACTGTGCTGGCCGTCGTCGACCCGCGCCTTGTGCTTGTTGAGGGTTTCCTGCTTGGACAGGTTGCCCTGGATGAGCACCAGCTTGCGCCAGTCCCGGTCCAGGCCATCGAACACATCCTGCATCTGTTTGCGGGAAGAGAACAGCACCAGCGCGCCGCGCGCGTCTTCGACGATGTTGGGCAGTTCACGGATGATGGCGGCGGTGTGGGCCGCGGCATCCCGGGGGTCGGCCTTGAGGTCCGGCACCCGCAGCAGGCCGGCATCGCCATGCACGAACGGGCTGGGCACCACGCAACTGACGGCGTCGCGTGGCAACCCGGAACGCATGCGGAAGCGGTCGAACTTGCCCAGCGCAGTCAGCGTCGCCGAAGTGACCAGTGCGCCATGGGCGACGTTCCACAGGTTGCGGCGCAGCATCTCGGCCGCCAGGATGGGGCTGGCGTTGACCTCGATATCGAACAGCGCACCGGTTTCGGCCAGGGTCAGCCAGCGCGCCATCGGCGGGCTGTCCTCCGGGTCTTCGGCGGTGAACGCCGTCCACAGTTCCCAGTTGCCCTGGGCACGGGTTTGCAGGCTGCCGAACAGCGGGTACCACTCTTCGGCCTGGTGACTGGCAATGCCGATGCTCACCTCCCCCCCCATGCCTTCCTTGAGCAGGTCAGTCAGGCGAGTGAACAGGTCGTTGAGGCGGCTGAAGCCCTTTTTCAGCTCCACCCCCACCTCACGGATCTGCTCCGGCACCACCCCACCCGGGAACCGATAACGCGGGCGCTCGCGCCCTTCGTTATCTTCGCCTGGGCGGAAGTCGGCAACCTGTTCGCACAGGGTGAACATGAACTGCTGCTGGGTGCGGATTTCCCGGGCAAGCTCGGGCACCTGCTCGATCAACTTGCCCAGGTCGCCCGGCAGCGGGTGCTGGGCCAGCAGCTTGGTCAGGTTCTTGGCCGTCTGTTCCAGCCAGTCGGCGGTGGAGCGCAGGCGCGAATAATGGGCAAAGTGGCCAATGGCCTTGTCGGGCAGGTGGTGGCCTTCGTCGAACACGTACAGGGTGTCGCGCGGGGCAGGTAGCACCGCGCCGCCACCCAGCGCCAGGTCGGCCAGGACCATGTCATGGTTGGTGACGATGACATCCACCTTGCCCATGCCCTCGCGGGCCTTGTAGAAGACGCACTGCTGGAAGTTGGGGCAGTGGCGGCCGGTGCACTGGCTGTGGTCGGTGGTAAGCCGCGCCCAGTCTTCGTCTTCCAGGGTTTCGGGCCAGCTGTCGCGGTCGCCATCCCAGCGGTTGCCGGCCAGCTTCTCGATCATGCTGTTGAACAGCTTCAGGCTGCGCTCATCAACGTCGATACGAAAGCCTTCTTCTTCAAGCAACTGGGCCTGGGATGTCTGTGCGTGGCCCTCTTGCACCAGGATGTCCAGCTTGGACAGGCACAGGTAGCGACCACGCCCCTTGGCCAGGGCGAAGCTGAAGTTCAGCCCGCTGTTGCGCATGAGGTCGGGCAGGTCCTTGAAGACGATCTGCTCCTGCAGCGCCACGGTGGCGGTAGCGATGACCAGGCGCTTGCCGGCCGCCTTGGCTGCCGGAATGGCCGCGAGGCTATAGGCAACTGTTTTGCCGGTACCTGTACCCGCTTCCACGGCCACGACGGCAGGCTCGCCGGCACGGCGGCCTTCATCGTCGCAGGCGATGTCGCCGAGGACCTTGGCCACTTCGGCGATCATCAGGCGCTGACCGTAGCGTGGCTTGAGGCTCTTGGCTTCGAGAAAACGCGTATAGGCGCCCTGGATGGTGGCTTTGAGTTCGTTGCTGATCATGGTCTGCAGGCGCCCGGAGGGCTGGATATATTTTCAGTGTTGCGCATTGGGCGGCTATCATACCCCGCTCTTGCCCTTTATGCCGCATGGAGATCCGGATGGCCGCCTTTGCCCTGCCCTACACATTGCATGTTCTGGCTGCCCTGATATGGGTCGGCGGCATGTTCTTCGCCTGGCTGGTGCTGCGCCCTGCAACGGTTGCAGCCCTGGAAGGGCCTGCGCGGCTGCGCCTGTGGGTGGAAGTTTTCCGACGCTTCTTCGGCTGGGTCTGGGTGGCTGTGGTGGTTTTGGCGATAACAGGTGTCGGCATGTTGCACATGCGCTTCAACGGCTTCGAAACTGCCCCTCGCTACATTCAAGCGATGATGGGCGGCGGCATCGTCATGTTCGCCCTGTTTCTGCGTATACAGGCCCTGCTGCTGCCGGAGCTCAAAACCGCTGTGCAGGCCCAAGACTGGGCCGCCGGTGCAGCGGTGCTGGGGCGGATCAGGCGGATGATGGGCGTGAACCTGTTGCTGGGCCTCGCCGTTGTGGCAGTGGCCAGCGCCCGCCTGATGCCCTGAGCGCGGCGCCGGTTACAGACGCTGCAGGATCAGCTCCCCGGCGGCGCCAGCCAGGCCCGGCTGGCCCGCTTGCCCAGCACGCCCGCTGGCGCCCGCTGCGGTGCGGTAGACCAGGCAACCTTTGCTGGCACCGCCTTTGCCCGCCTTGCCCGCGTCGCCGGCCTTGCCCGGTGCACCGCCATCGAGCCGCACCACGATGCGCTCCTGGGGGAAACTTTGCGGCACGCTCAGGCGCACACGCCCGCCAGGCGCCCCGTCATGCCCGTTACCGCCATCGTCGCCGTTGAAACCGCGGCTGGCCTGCCCCCACGTGCAACCACCCGCTTGCCCATTGGCACCATCGAGCCCCGCATAACCAGGCGCACCTGCGCCACCGCGGGCGTCGATGGCCAACTGCTCCGCTTCCACCTCGGCCAGTTTCAGGTCCAGGCCACGGCCAGAACGTGCCGCACGCTGGTAGCTGCCCGCAGCCCCCGGCGCACTGAACTCGCTGCCGGCCCCAAGGCTTGCATTGGCAGCCTCGATCAGCAACGGGCTGTCTGACGGCGCAATGGCGATGCGTGCGTCACGCCCAAGCTCCAGCCTGTCCACTTTCAACTCGGCCAGGGTCGCGGGCAACATCAGGGTAGCGCCGTCGCCCACCCGTAGCTGGTCCAGGTGAACGCTGGCCGATTTGGTCGGCAGGCGCAGCATGGAATTGGCGCCCACCTCCAGGCTCTGGGCCTGCGCCAAAGGGGTAGCCAGCAGGGCAAGCAACATCAGATTACGCATTTCGTGGCGTCTCCTGCGCACGGGGGATGGACATGACATGGAATATACCGGTCAACAGGATTTGCAGGCGGTCGAACCAGCGGTGGCTGCGCCCGCGCAGGCTACCGTTGAAAAAGAGGACCTCAAGCACGTGCAGGCACAGCAGCAGGCCGCCCGCCGCGTTGATCAAGAGGTTCAGCGGCAAGGGCTGCGGTGCCATCTGATTGAACAGCACCACACCCCAGAAGGCGATTGTGAGGACCTTGCCCAGGCCCAGGAAGAACTTCATGCCTTGCCCCCATCGATGAGCGTCAGCCCCGGATGGCTGACTCGACCGCGCCAGGGCTCTACCTTAACTGCAACCCCCAATGCCGCGCCAGCAGGCGCAACACCGGGCACCCATGCCACGGAATGCGGCACGGGTGCCTACGGGCTAGCGCTCGATCTTGATTTCGGTACGGCGGTTCATGGCACGCCCTTCGGCAGTGGCGTTGTCCGCAACCGGCTGCGACTCACCGGCCCCCACGATCGACACGAAGCTGCTGCGCGGTATGCCGCTTTCAACCAGGTAGTCGGTCACCGAATGGGCCCGGCGCTCCGACAGTTTCTGGTTGTAGCTGTCCCTGCCCACGCTGTCGGTGTGGCCGCTGACGCTCAGGCGAGCGGAAGGCGCTTCCTGCTTCAGGCGGGTGGCGATGGTGTTGAGGCGTTGCTTGTCGGCCGGCGTCAGGCGCGCAGAATCAAATTCGAAGTGCACGTCGCGGATGACGATGACCTCTTCCTTGGCCACCACCACCTCTTCCACCACCACCGCCTCAGGCTGCGGCGGCGGTGGGGGGCAGCCGTTGGCGTCCACCTGCACGCCACGCGGTGTGCCTGGGCACTTGTCGCGGCTGTCAGGCACACCATCACCGTCTTCGTCACCGTCACCATGAGCCCAGCAATAGCCGGCTGCCAGGCCACCGCCCAGCAGTGCCCCCCAGCCGGCCCAGCTGGAGCTTTCGATGGCGCCCAGCGCTGCGCCGCCCACGCCTCCGACGGCCGCACACTTGGGCCAGTCGGTCTTCTGCAAGCCTGCGCAACCCGTCAGCACGCTGGTGAGCAGGATCAAGGGTACCGCTGTGCGTACTATGCTCATCTCATCGCCTCTCCTTAGTGGGAACCGGCATAACGCCGACCTGTGGGAGTAAAGACGGTGCATGCCAACCCTGCCAGCAATCGGCCATCTCGCTTGCATGCAGCCCTTTGCCGACGCGCCCTGGCCCGCTAGTCTTGGCCAACATGAAAGAGGATTGGCTATGACCGACGGTTTCTCGCAACGTACGCCGCAACAGGCCCTGGCCGCACTGCTCGAGCGCTTTACCCCGCAACGCCTGCTGCTGGTGGGCACCCGGTTCCCTGCCCTGGACGCCTTTCTTCAGGCGCACCCGCAGGTCACCCTGGCCACGGCCACGCCCGGCCAACTGCCTGCCGCACTGGCCGCCCAGCGTTTCGACCTGGCGCTGCTGGTGGATTGCCTGGAGCACCTACCCAAGCGAACCGGGCTGGAACTGCTGGGCGGCATCCGCAATCTCAATGCCAGCCGTGTGGCAGTGTTGGCGGACCTTGCCGCCTGCGGTTGGCAAGATACCGACTTCTTCGCCCTGGCCCTGTCGGCCAGCGAGAAATTCTGCCGCGAGCAACAGGTGCTGAGCCTGTTCACCTATGATCTACACGATTACAAGCAGGTACCGGACTGGCTCAATGCACGGTTCTGGGCCAACCCTGAAAATTTCGGCAAGTACTGGTGGTGATAATGAGTGTTTCGGTCTGCCCATGCGGCAGTGGCAACCTGCTTGATGCCTGCTGCGGTCATTACCATGCTGGCACGCCGGCACCGGATGCCCAGGCGCTGATGCGCTCGCGTTATAGCGCTTATGTGCTGGGCCTGGTCGAGTACCTGGTGGCCACCACCCTGCCCGCCCAGCAGGCCGGGCTGGACCGTGCGGCCATGGCAGCCTGGAGCGCACAAAGCACCTGGCTGGGGCTGGAAGTGGAAAGTGCCGAGGTGCTGGGTGGCCAACCCGAACACGCATTCGTCACCTTCACCGCGCGTTGGCACGACCAGGCCGGCGACCACCAGCACCGTGAATGCTCCGCCTTCGTTCAGCACGACGGCCGCTGGTACTTCATCGACCCCACGGTGGGGCTCAAGGCCGGGCGCAACGACCCCTGCCCCTGCGCCAGCGGGCAGAAGTTCAAGAAGTGCTGCGCCAGTTACGTGGGTAGCTGAGCATGATGACGCGCATCCGCTTCATGCTGCTCTGCGGCCTGCTCTTGCTCGTGGGGGGCTGCGCCAGCTGGGGCGGTGCAGACTGGCGCGAACCTCAGGTGCACCTGGTCAGGGTGGAAACGGTGAAAGCCCGCCTGCTGCAACAGGAATTCGTGTTGCATGTGCGGGTGGAAAACCCCAACGACAGCCGCCTGTTCATCCGCTCCGTCGACTACGCACTGCGCCTGAACGATGTTGTGCTCGCCCAGGATGAAGCCAGCCTATGGCGCAGCGTGGGCCCCCATGAACGGCGTACATTCAAGATCACTGCCCGGACCAACCTGTGGCAGCACCTCAAGCCCCTGGCGAAAATGCTGAAAAGCGGGCGGCCCCTGCACTACAGCCTGCAGGCAGAACTGGCCACCGGCCTGCTCATCCATCGGGACCTGCACTTGTCGCGCAGTGGTGAGATAATGCCCGGCGATCACTACCCGGAGTAACCCAGCAATGTCCCAACAACCCCACGTTCATGGCCCCGACTGCAACCACGATCATGACCATCATCACGATCACGGCCATGTGCACGGCCCGCACTGCAACCACGGCCACCAGGAGCCGGTGCGCAACGCGCTGAAGGACGTCGGCCGCAACGACCCATGCCCCTGCGGCAGCGAGAAGAAATTCAAGAAGTGCCACGGCGCCTGATCCAAGGCGCCGCGCAGGGCTTCGCTAGCGGTAGTGAAGCCCGGCCACCTTGCGCGGCAACAGCAGTGCAGTTGCCAGCAGCAACCCCAGGCACAGTGCCATGCACAGCACGTTCGTGCCCCCCCAACCCACCAAGTCCAGCAGCAACGATGGGCTGAAGGCACCTACGGTCGCGCACACCGCTATCGCCAAATCGTTCTTGCCCTGCATCTGCATGGCACCCGGGCTGTTCTGCAGCGTCTGCGCCAGCAGCGCCCCGCCCCCCACATAGGTCAGGTTCCAGCCAAGGCCCAGGGCAATCAGTGAAACCGTCATCACCGCATAGCTGCTTGAACCCATGTTCAGAGCAGTGCACGCGATCAGCAGCATCAACCCCCCACAGATCGTGGCCCTGATACCCAGCCGCTGGATGATCGCCCCGGTGAAAAACGACGGCGCGAACATGGCGACCACATGCCACTGGATGGCCAGGCGAACGTCGGAAAAGTCTTCATGCATATGCTTCATGTGCAGGGATGCCTGGATCATCAGCAGGTTCATGATGCCGTACCCCAAGGCCGCAACTCCCATCGCCACTGCAATGCCCGGCGTGATGCCATGCCCGGGAGGGCTCAGCGGTGACCGGGGCGCGGTAGCGGGCGCAACCTGGCCATCAACTGGCAAGCACATGGCGATCACCAGCGACACCAGGGCCAGGGCGGTGAAGGCGGCGTAGCACAATGAAAACAGCGGGAACCCACCGGCATCGCGCAGCCATTCGGTAAGGGCAGGCCCGACAACGGCGGCAATCACCCCACCCGCCACCACCAGTGAAAGCGCCTTGGGTTTGAGGTGCTGCGCCAGGTTGTCAGTGGCAGCAAAGCGGTTGAAGTTGGCAAAGGCGATGTACACGCCCAACGCCGAGTGGCTGGCCACCAACGCGCCAAACTGCTGATGCTCCACCGCCAGGAAGCCGCAGACGCCGGACACGGCCAGCGGCAATGCCCCCAACATGAACGCGCGTTTGCGGCCAATACGCGCCATGAGCCGGGACACCGGGTAGGTCGCCAGCATCACGAACAGAAACTGGAACCCGTACGGCACAGTCGACCAGGCCGCTGCCGGGGCCAGCGCAGCCCCCACAATGGCAGCCATGGTCACCGACATCACGGCAGTGGTGAGGTTGACCGACTGGGCCAGAAAATACAGGTACGTGCGTGCGGGAAGGGTTGTGCTCATGGTGGCTCGCTGAGGGTAAAAGGGGTGACAGCAACAGCGTCGCACCGTTGACGACGTTTTCGGCAAACAGTCGACGCGCTTTACAGCTAACTGTTAGGGTGTTTTTTCTAACACCCGCAGGAAAGCCCCCGTGCCGCAATACGACCTATTCGAGCAGTTGAAGCAGCGCCTGACAGCCGGTGAATGGCTACCCGGGCAACGCATGCCGTCCATTCGCAAACTCACCATGGCAACGGGTGGCACCTACCACGAGGTGGTTTCCAGCTATGCCCGCCTGGTCAGCGAAGGGCTGCTCACGGCGGTGCCCGGGCGTGGCTACTTTGTGGCCACTGGCACCCGACCCGCCGAAACGGGCGAGCCCACTGGCGACATGGCGCAAGATCCGCTTTTCAAGCTGTTGCAAGGTGGGCAGCACTTCACCAAGCTGGGCAGCGGCTGGCTGCCCCCTGCCTGGCGTGATACCGAACTGCTGGCCAAGGCGATCCGCCGTACCGCCCGGCTGGAACAAAGCTCGCTGGCTGAATACGGGGATATCCAGGGTTACCTGCCCATGCGCAAGCAGCTGTGCATGCACCTCGGTCGGCTGACCCGCATCGAGGCACACCCTCATCAGCTGCTGACTACCCTGGGGGCCACCCAGGCGCTGGACCTGGTGGCACGCCTGCTGATCAGCCCAGGCGACCACGTGTTCGTGGACGAGCCGGGCAATGGCAACCTGATCAAGCTGATCCAGCTGGCCGGCGGCCACGTGGTAGGCATCCGCCGCACAGCCGACGGGCCAGACCTGGAAGACATGAAACAGCACCTGGCCAGGCACAAGGTGAAGGCGTTCTTCTGCAACAGCACCTTCCACAACCCGACCGGCGGCACCATCAGCCCCCACAATGCGTTCGGCGTGCTGCGCCTGGCCGTGGAACACGATTTCTTCGTGGTCGAAGACGATGTGTACGGCGACTTCAGCCCGGGGGTGCGCCAAACCTTCGCCGAGCTGGACAACCTGCAGCGGGTCATCTATATCGGCAGTTTTTCCAAATGCCTTTCGGCATCGCTGCGGGTGGGTTACATCGCCTGCCCGCCGCACCTGGTAGCGCCGCTGATGCGCCTGAAGCTGTTGACGTGCGTCGCAGTGCCGGCGTTTTGCGAACGCTTCGTCAACACCATTCTCAGCGACGGTACCTACGCCCGACACATGAATGATGTGCAGCAGCGCCTGATCCACCAGCAGGCGCACACCCAACGCGTGCTGCTCAAACACGGCTGGCATTTCGACATAAGCGCCCAAGGCGGCATGTTCCTCTGGGTATCGCACCCTGACCTTGCCGACCTGCAACCCTTCATGCGCCGGCTGGAACAGCAACGGGTACTGCTGATGCCAGGCAAGGCATTTGCGGTGACACGTGACTACCAGCGTCATACGCGCATCAACTGCACGCACTTTTCAGACGGCGTAGCCGAGCTTTTCAGGGTGTAAGTGGACGCCGGCAAATAAACCGCCCGCTGACCTTGCACGACGCCTGCGCGCTCACTACCTTTAGCGCCTTTCCAAACCCGCAATGCCTTGCAGGAGCCCTTGCCATGGCCGCCCCCGCCTTCCCCCCTTTCCGCCTGCGCTTCGCAACGGCTTTGACGCTGCTCGGCACCCTGGGCCTGGCCGGTTGCCAGACTGGCGCCCAGCAAGGCAGCGTGCCATCGGCCACGGGCGTGCAACCGCTCAAAGGCCTGGCGCAAAACGTCTCGGTACGGCGCAACCCCATGGGCGCGGCGCTGATTGAAAGCAGCAGCTTCCACGACGCCTTGTTCAGCCTGGGTTACGTGCATGCCGGTGACCGGATCGAGCAGATGGTTGCCATGCGCCTGTTGGCCCAGGGGCGGCTGGCTGAACTTGCCGGTGCCGATGCGCTGGACATCGACCGCCTGATGCGGGCGGCCAACCTCAAGCAGAGCGCGGCCCAGCAATACGCCGACGCTTCGCCGCGCCTCAAGCGGTTTTTCGAGGTGTATGCGCGGGGGGTAAACGCTTACCTGTTCCGCTATCGCGACAAGCTGCCCGCTGGTCTGGCCGACAGTGGCTACCGCCCGGAGTACTGGAAGCCTGAGGATTCGGCGCTGATTTTCAGCCTGTACGCATTCAGCCAGTCGGTGAACCTGCAAGAAGAACTCAGCGCCCTGACGTTGGCGCAAAAAGTGGGCAGCGACAACGTGGCCTGGCTGCTGCCCGGCGCACCCGACGAGCCCCTGGCCACCGGGGAAACCGACAAGCTCAAGGGCCTCAACCTGGCCAGCCAGTTGCCCGGCCTGCAAGCCCTGGCGGCGGCCAGCCAGAAACTGGCGGACCTGGACCTGCTCGGCAGCCCAGGTTCGGCCAACCTGGCCATCGGCCCGCAACACAGCCGCAGCGGCAAGAGCCTGCTGGCCAGTGACAGCCGTGCCATCTGGGCCCTGAGCCCGGTCCAGATCCACACCCGCAAGTACCAGGTGGCAGGCTTGTCGCTGCCCGGCCTGCCCATCGTGCTGTCGGGTTACAACGGCCAACTGGCCTGGAGCAGCAGCGCGGTGATGGCTGACAACCAGGACCTGTTCCTCGAGCAATTGCGCCGCCAGGGCAACCAGCTCAGCTACCTGGCCGATGGCAAGTGGCTGCCCGCCCGCGCCCGCACCGAGACATTCCTGGTGCGCGGCCAGCGCCCTCAACGTGAAGTGATGTACGAAACCCGCCACGGCACCCTGCTGGCCCAACCGCCCGGCGCCGGCCTTGGTCTTGCCCTGAACCTGCCGCAATCCAAGGGTGATCGCAGCCTGGATGCGCTGTTCGACCTGACCCGTGCCAAGAATGTGGAGCGTGCCTTCGACAGTACACGCGAGGTCACGGCGGCTGCGCTGAACTTCGTGTTCGCCGAGCCCGGCCATATCGCCTGGCAAGTCAGCGGGCGTTACCCCAACCGCCGCGAAGGCCAGGGCCTGCTGCCCTCGCCGGGCTGGGACGGGCGCTACGACTGGGACGGCTATGCCGATACCATGCTGCACCCCTACGACCAGGACCCGACCGCCGGCTGGATCGGCCATGCCAACCAGCGCAGCCTGCCCAAAGGCTACGGCATGCAGCTGTCCAGCACCTGGTACTACCCGGAACGGGCCGAGCGCCTGGGCCAACTGGCGGGCAACGGCCGCCACGACAGCCGCAGCCTGATGGCCCTGCAGAACGACCAGGTGACCTTGTTGGCCGGCAAACTCAAGCAGATGTTCGAAGCCCCCGGCATGGCCCAGCCCCTGAAACAGGCCATCGACGCCCTGCCCGCCGCACAGCGTGACAAGGCACGCGACGCGCTGGCCCGGCTCAAGGCCTTCGACGGGCGCATGAGCCCGGTGTCCGCCGATGCGGCGCTGTATGCGCTGTTTCTGCAGGCATTTGCCCGGGAAACCTTCCTGGACGAACTGGGGCCAGAGTCCGGCGCTGCCTGGCAAGCCTTTGTCAGCAATGCCCGCCTGTCGTACTCGGCCCAGGCCGACCACTTGCTTGGCCGCGATGACAGCCCATTCTGGGACGACCGCACCACGCCACAGAAAGAAGACAAACCCGCCATCCTTGCCCGCAGCCTCGCGGCGGCGGTGGATGCAGGCACCGCGCAACTGGGCGCAGACCGCCGCGCCTGGCAGTGGGGCAAGCTGCACCAGTGCCGCTGGCCTGCGCCTGCCTACCATGGCCTGGGGGATGCCATCAGCCGCCCACCACAAGCCGCCGGTGGCGACTTCAGCACCCTGGCGCTGACCCCGTACGCTTGGGGCAGCGGTTTCGACACCCACCTGCCCGCTTCAGCGCGCATGGTGGTCGACTTCGGCCAGGCCGAACCCCTCCAGGTACTGACCAGCAGCGGGCAGTCTGGCAACCCGGCCAGCGCCCATTACAGTGACGGCCTGGACGCCTGGTTCAAGGGGCGCTTCATGGTGTTGCCGCTGCAGCCGCAGAACTTCGCCCGGGCCTACGGCAACCAGCGCCTCACCTTGGTGCCGGGCAAATAAGCGGTACGGCGCGCGTGCGGGCTGTGCAGCGGGGGCGGTGATACCACCGGTCGAACTTCCCTTCGCTGCCGTGGCTCCTAACTGGTAACTCCCAACCAGCGTACGTGCCATGGACCTTGTCATTGCCCGCCCAGAAGGCCTGTATTGCCCGCCCGGTGATTTCTATATCGACCCGTGGCGGCCGGTGGACAGGGCCGTCATCACCCATGGCCATGGCGACCATTCCCGCTCCGGCAACCTCCACTACCTTACCGCCGAACCTGGCGCCGGCATTCTGCGAAGCCGCCTGGGCAAGGACATCAACCTGCAGACCCTGCCCTACGGCGAACGCCTGCAACACCACGGTGTAACCCTGAGCCTGCACCCGGCAGGGCATGTGCTGGGGTCGGCGCAGGTACGCCTGGAGTACCAGGGCGAGGTGTGGGTAGCGTCCGGGGACTACAAGGTCGAGCCCGACGGCACCTGCACGCCGTTCGAGCCAGTGCGTTGCCATACCTTCATCACCGAGTCCACCTTTGGCCTGCCCATCTACCGCTGGCCCACCCAGGCCGATATCTTTGCCGGCATCAATACCTGGTGGCGGGCCAACAGCGAACAGGGCAAGGCCAGTGTGTTGTTCTGCTATGCCTTCGGCAAAGCCCAACGGATTCTCCATGGGCTAGACCCCAGCATCGGCCCTATCCTGGTGCACGGCGCCGTCGAGCCGCTCAACCGCGTGTACCGCGAAGCCGGGGTGTACCTGCCCGAAACCCGCTACGCCGGTGACATTGCGCGCAACGACCCGTTGCTGCGCAAGGCGCTGGTGCTGGCCCCCCCATCAGCCGGGGGCAGCAGCTGGATGCGCCGCTTCGGCGACTACAGCGATGCCTTTGCCAGTGGCTGGATGCTGCTGCGGGGCACACGGCGCCGGCGCGGCGTCGACCGCGGCTTCGTGTTGTCTGACCACGCCGACTGGCCAGGGCTGCTGTGGGCCATCGGGCAGACAGGGGCCGAGCGGGTGATGGTGACCCACGGCTCGGTCAGCGTGCTGGTGCGCTACCTGATGGAACAGGGCCTGGACGCCCGCGCCTTCGTCACCGAGTACGGCGAAGAAGACGATGCAGCCACCACGGAGACCGGCACATGAAAGCGTTCGCCGAACTGTATCTGCGCCTGGACAGCACCACCTCCAGCAATGCCAAGCTCGAGGCCTTGCGGGGCTATTTCGCCAGCGCACCCGCCGAGGATGCCGCCTGGGCTGTGTATTTTCTGGCAGGCGGCCGGCCGCGTCAGCTGGTGCCCACCCGGGTGCTGCGCGAGCTGGCCGGGGCCTTGGCCGGGTTGCCTGACTGGCTGTTCGAAGAAAGCTACCAGGCAGTGGGCGACCTTGCCGAAACCATCTCCCTGCTATTGCCAGAAAGCCACCAGCAAGACCAGGAAGGCCTGGCTCACTGGGTTGAAAACCACCTGCTGCCATTGCGCGGCCTGCCACCTGAAGACATCCAGCAGCGCCTGCCACCGCTCTGGGCACGCCTGGACCGCCCCAGCCTGATGCTGTGCCTGAAACTCATCACGGGCAGTTTTCGTGTGGGCGTCTCGAAGCTGCTGGTCACCCGTGCCCTGGCGCAACTGGCGGAGCTGGATGCCAAACGGGTGGCGCAGCGGCTGGTAGGCTACACCGACATCAGCCACCGCCCGACCGCTGCCAGCTACCAGCAGTTGATTGCCCCCGAGTCTGCCGACGAGCACAGCCAGCGCGGTGGCCAGCCGTATCCGTTCTTCCTCGCTCACCCGCTGCAAGCCCCTACCGAGCAGTTCGAGGCGCTGCTCGGGCCGCCAGGCGACTGGCAGATCGAGTGGAAGTGGGACGGTATCCGCGCCCAAGTGGTCAAGCGTGACGGCCAGCTGTGGGTGTGGTCGCGGGGCGAGGAACTGGTCACCGAGCGCTTCCCCGAACTGCAAAGCCTGGCACAGACCCTGCCCGACGGTGTGGTGCTCGATGGCGAGATTCTGGTGTGGAAGCCCGGCACTACCGATGCCGACCTGGCGGTGCAACCCTTCGCCCTGTTGCAACAGCGGCTGGGCCGCAAGACGCTGGGCAAGAAGCTGCTGAGCGAGGCCCCGGTAGTGCTACAGGCCTACGACCTGCTGGAATGGCAAGGCGAAGACTGGCGCAGCCGCCCGCAGCATGAACGGCGCAAGCAGCTGGAAAACGTGCTGGAGGCCTGCCCACTGGCCCCGGTGCTGCTTTCGCCACTGCTTGAGGGCCCTGACTGGGCCGACCTCGCCCGCCAGCGCGAGCAGTCGCGCAGCCTGGGGGTCGAGGGGCTGATGCTCAAGCAGCGTGAAGCCCTGTATGGCGTGGGCCGCACCAAGGACATGGGCACCTGGTGGAAATGGAAGATCGACCCTTTCAGCGTGGATGCCGTGCTGATCTATGCCCAGCGCGGCCATGGCCGCCGGGCAAGCCTTTACAGCGACTACACCTTCGCCGTCTGGGATGCCCCGGCCGGCACACCCGGGCGCAGCCTGATCCCCTTCGCCAAGGCCTACTCGGGCCTTACCGACGAAGAAATGCGCAAGGTCGACGCGATCGTGCGCAAGACTACCCAGGAAACCTTCGGCCCGGTGCGCAGCGTCACCCCAACCCTGGTATTCGAGTTGGGTTTTGAGGGGATCGCCTTGTCCAAGCGCCATAAAAGCGGTATTGCCGTGCGCTTCCCGCGCATGCTGCGCTGGCGCCAGGACAAGCCCGTGGACGAAGCGGATGACCTGGCCACCCTGCAGGCCTTGTTGGTCTGAACCGCCGCGTCTGCGCTAAGCGTCGCGTAAACCGATAAGCACATGCCGTGAAACTGTGCTTCTATCTGTAAGCCGACCCGTGTCGCAGCACGTTCTCGCCATGCACTCAGGACCAACATGCACCACTCTACCCACGACTTGCTCTCACCCGTTCCGGGTATCACTCGCCAGATCCACAGCTTCCATTTCGGCCCCCGCGGTGGGCGCAAAGTGTATATCCAGGCCTCGCTGCACGCCGATGAATTACCCGGCATGCTGGTAGCGTGGCACCTCAAGCAGCGCCTGGTGGAACTGGAACAGCAAGGCCGCCTGCAGTGCGAAATCATCCTTGTTCCGGTGGCCAACCCGGTAGGCCTCGAACAGGTGCTGCTGGACGCACCCTTGGGGCGCTTCGAGCTGCAGAGCGGGCAGAACTTCAACCGCAATTTCGTCGACCTGTCCGACAGCATCGGTGACCAGATCGAAGCGCACCTGAACCAGGACCCGGCGCACAACACTGCACTGATACGCGAGTACCTGCGCCGTGGCCTGGACGCTCACCCCGCGCGTACGCCTCTGCAGGCCCAGCGGCTTATCCTGCAGCGCCTAGCCTGCGATGCCGAGCTGGTCATAGACTTGCACTGCGATTTTGAAGCAGTCGAACACCTGTACACCACGCCGGATGCCTGGCCGCAGATTGAGCCGCTGGCCCGCTACCTGGGCACCCAGGCCAGCTTGCTGGCCACCGACTCGGGCGGGCAGTCGTTCGACGAGTGCTTCAGCCTGGTGTGGTGGCAACTGCAGCAACGCTTCGGCAAGCGCTTCCCAATCGCGCTGGGGTGTTGCGCAGTGACCGTAGAGCTGCGCGGCCAGGCCGACGTCAGCCACGACCTGGCGCGTCAGGATGCCCAGGCGATCCTTAACTACCTCACCCATGCAGCCGTGATCGAAGGGGCCGCTCCCGCCCTGCCTGCCCTGCCCAGGCCTGCCACGCCGCTGGCAGCGGTGGAGCCAGTTACCGCTGCACTGGGCGGGTTGCTGGTGTACCACGCCAAACCTGGCGATTACCTGGCAGCTGGCCAGTTGATTGCCGAGGTGATCGACCCGCTCAGCGACCGGGTAACCGCGCTGCGTAATACCCAGCCGGGGCTGATGTATGCGCGCAGCACTCGGCGCATGGCTACCGCCGGTATGGTCATCGCCCATGTGGCCGGTGAGCAGGTATGCCGCAGCGGCTACCTGCTGGGTAACTGACCGGGTAAAACCAATGCAGCTTGCGGGTGGTCTGTAGAAGCACAGCCTTCGAGGGGCCACCTGTACGATGCCCGCCACTACCGATCTTGCCAACGCCTGGTTTGCCCAACGCGGCTGGAAGCCGTTCGCGTTCCAGCGGCGGGTCTGGGCCGCCGTCGAGCGGGGCGAGTCGGGGCTGCTCCATGCCAACACGGGCGCGGGCAAGACGTACGCCGTGTGGCTGGCCGCACTGCGGGCGTTCAAAGCCCAGGGCCAGGGGCGCCATGCTGCGCCGCTGCAGGTGATCTGGGTCACCCCCATGCGGGCCCTGGCGGCAGACACCGCCCGCGCCCTGCAGGCGCCCCTGGATGAAATGGGCCTGCCTTGGAGCGTAGGCGTGCGCAGCGGCGACACCGGCAGTGCCGAGCGCGCCCGACAAGCCCGGCGGATGCCCAGTGTGCTGGTGACCACCCCCGAGAGCCTGACATTGCTGCTGACCCGCGCGCAGGCCAGTGCCGACTTCGCCACCCTGCGCATGGTGGTGGTGGACGAATGGCATGAGCTGCTGGGCAACAAGCGCGGTGTGCAGTTGCAACTGGCCTTGGCGCGCCTGCGTCACTGGCACCCTGGGCTGCCCACCTGGGGGCTGTCGGCCACCCTGGGCAACCTGCAGCACGCGCTGGATGTGCTGCTGCCCCAGGGTGGGCAGCTGGTACGCGGGCGCCAGGACAAGGCCTTGCTGGTCGATACCCTGCTGCCCGCCTCGATCGAGCGCTTTCCGTGGGCCGGGCACATGGGCCTGAAGATGCTCGGCCAAGTGGCCGAGGAGATCGACACCAGCAGCAGTTGCCTGGTGTTCACCAATACCCGTGCACAGGCCGAAATCTGGTACCAGGCCCTGCTCGAATTGCGCCCCGACTGGGCCGGCCTGATCGCCCTGCACCACGCCAGCATGGCCCGTGAAACCCGCGACTGGGTAGAACGCAGCCTCAAGCAGGGTGGCCTGAAAGCGGTGATCTGCACGTCCAGCCTGGACCTGGGGGTGGATTTTCTGCCGGTCGAGCGGGTGCTGCAAATCGGCTCGGCCAAAGGCATTGCCCGTCTCATGCAACGGGCCGGGCGCTCGGGGCATGCGCCAGGGCGCCGTTCACGGATTACCCTGGTGCCCACCCATAGCCTGGAGCTGGTCGAAGCTGCCGCCGCTCGCCAGGCATTGGCCGAAGGCCATATCGAAGCCCGCCGTTCGCCGCGGTTGTGCATGGACGTTCTGGTGCAGCATTTGGTCAGCATGGCCCTGGGCAGTGGCTTCGATGCCCAGGCACTGTTGGCGGAAGTACGCAGTACCTGGGCGTTTGCCGAACTGCGTGACAGCCAGTGGCAGTGGGCACTGGACTTCGTCTGCCATGGCGGCAGCTCGCTCACGGCCTACCCCGATTATCAGCGGGTCGAAGCACAGCCAGACGGTGTGTACAAGGTTGCCAGCGAACGGCTGGCGCGTCGCCATCGCATGAGTATCGGCACCATCGTCAGCGATGCCAGCCTGCACCTCAAATACTGGAGCAAAGGCGGCGGTGGCAAGGGGCTGGGCAGCGTCGAGGAAGCCTTCATTGCACGCTTGCGGCCAGGTGACACCTTCGTGTTCGCCGGGCGCGTGCTGGAACTGGTGCGCGTCGAGAACATGACAGCGTATGTACGGCGCAGCACGGCGCGCAAGGCTGCAGTGGCACGCTGGAATGGCGGGCGCATGCCGCTTTCGAGCGAGCTGGCCGACGCACTGGTGCAACAGCTGGATGCCGCCGCCCATGGCCGCTACGACGGCCCAGAGATGCGCGCAGTACGGCCATTGCTGGCGCTGCAAGCCCATTGGTCGTCATTGCCGACGTGTACAACGCTGCTGGCCGAGACGTTCAAATCCCGCCAGGGCTGGCACCTGTTCATGTACCCGTTCGCCGGTCGCATGGCCAACATGGGGCTGGCCAACCTGATCGCCTGGCGCGTGAGCCGTGAGCAGCCCTTGTCGGTGTCCATCGCCGTGAATGACTATGGCTTCGAACTGCTCAGCCCCGGCCAGGTGGACTGGGCAACCTACCTGCCCCGCGCGCTCAGCCCGGAGCATCTGCTGGATGACGTACTGGCCAGCCTCAATGCCGGCGAAATGGCGCTGCGCCGCTTCCGCGAAATTGCCCAGATCTCTGGGCTGGTCTTCGGCGGGTACCCAGCAGCGCAGAAGAGCATGCGCCAGATACAGGCCTCCAGTGGGTTGTTTTACGAAGTATTTCGCAAGCACGACGCGGGCAACCTGCTGCTGGGGCAAGCGCGTGACGAGGTGCTCAATGAGGAACTGGAAATCGAGCGGCTGCATCGGCAGTTGTTGAAGATGGCAGGCCTGAAGCTGGACCTGCAGGTACTGGAACGCACCGGGCCGCTGGCCTTCGCGTTGCTGGTGGAAGGCATGCGCGAAACCCTTTCTACCGAAAAGCTGGCGGACCGCATCGCGCGGATGGTCGCCGAACTGGAGAGTGCAGCAGGTTGAGGCAATTGACGAATACCACGCGGTGTCGGGTTCTACGGTCTGTAACGTGCACGGGCCAGCGGCCAAGGGGGCGGCCATGACCACCCATTGCGCAATCGAGTTGTGCGGCCAGAAACTTTGGTTGCTGCCGGACAAGGCGATTTACTGGCCCGCCCGCCGGGCGCTGTTGGTAGCCGACGTGCATATCGGCAAGGCCGCCAGTTATCGCGCCCTGCACCAACCCGTGCCACGGGGCACCACCCAGGCCACCCTGGCCAGGCTCGATACCTTGCTGGCTGAGCATGAATGCGAGCTGCTCATCGTGCTAGGGGACTTTCTACATGCGCGTACGGCGCGCGCGCCTGCCACGCTGGCGCTGGTGCAGGCGTGGCGAGAACGCCTTCCACAGCTAAGCATCGTGCTGATCCGCGGCAACCACGACCGCCATGCTGGGGACCCACCCGTTTCACTGGGGATCGATGTGGTTGATGAGCCTTGGATAATGGGGCCCTTTGCGCTGCAACACGAGCCCGAAGCGCACCCTACGCATACCGTGCTGGCAGGCCACGTGCACCCCGCATTCGTACTGCGTGGCAAAGCGCGTCAGCGCCTGCGCCTGCCCTGTTTCGTGATCGACAACAACGTGTGCCTGCTGCCGGCCTTCGGCGAGTTCACCGGCGGCTGGGAAATTGAGCCCACCCAGGCCAGCCGCATTTATCTGGCTGGCGCAGGGCGCGTGTGGCCGCTGTAGCAGCCGTCAGGCTACGGGGGCGGGTGGCGGCTCATCCGGCAAGGTTGGCTCGCCGGGTTCCATCGGCGGCGTATCGCCAGGCTGACCCGGCTGTGGTGTATCCGGGTCGGGCTGACCCGGCACGCCCCCCGCATGCATGGGCAAGGGCTGAGCCAGCAGCGACCACGACAGCAATCCGATGTGATTGGGCTGCAGGCCTGCCAGCTTTGCACTGATGGTGGGATGGAGTTTCATTGGCACCTCCTGACATCAGCCGATAAGCGTCATGCATACCGGCACGGTTACAGGTTGGAGTGCCAAAGGCGCGTGAAATTCCCCGCGCCGGTCGGGTCAGGTGCGCGGCAGGGTCACACCGCGCTGGCCCTGGTACTTGCCGCCGCGGTCTTTGTAGGACACTTCGCACTCTTCGTCCGACTGCAGGAACAGCATCTGGGCCACGCCTTCGTTGGCGTAGATCTTCGCCGGCAGCGTGGTGGTGTTGGAGAACTCCAGGGTCACGTGGCCTTCCCACTCGGGTTCGAGCGGCGTCACGTTGACGATGATGCCGCACCGGGCGTAGGTGCTCTTGCCCAGGCAGATGGTCAGCACGTCGCGGGGGATGCGGAAGTACTCCACGGTGCGGGCCAGGGCGAACGAGTTGGGGGGGATGATGCACACGTCGCTCTTGATGTCGACGAAGCTGCCCTCATCGAAATTCTTGGGGTCGACGGTGGCCGAGTTGATGTTGGTGAACACCTTGAATTCGTCGGCGCAGCGAACGTCGTAGCCGTAGCTGGACACGCCGAAGGAGATGACCCGGCTGTCTTGCTCACCGCGGACCTGGCGTTCGACGAACGGCTCGATCATGCCGTGTTCCTGCGCCATGCGGCGAATCCACTTGTCCGATTTGATGCTCATGGCGGGCTGTCCTGAAAGAAGGTGCAAGGTAAAAATACAGACGCGCATCTTACCGGTCCTGGCCCGGTCTTCAAAGTTTCATCCGTATCAGGGCTGCAATCCACGCAGGCCGGGGCTTGCAGCTGCCACCGATCTGAATTTGGGTAAAGCCGCTTCTGACCATTGGCAGGTTGCAGAAAGTGGGGTAAGGTGGCGCCACTGTGCTGCACGTGACACCGAGAATCTCTAGTTTGATGCACGATCCTGATCGGCCCATCGCTGAATTTTCTGCTCTCTTTGCGCTCAGTCCCGGGCAGGGTTTTTCCTGACCGTAATTAAATTGTCCAAGGAGACAGAAAAATGTCCAACCGTCAATCCGGTGTTGTCAAGTGGTTCAACGATGAGAAAGGCTACGGCTTCATCACCCCTCAGTCGGGCGACGACCTGTTCGTGCACTTCAAAGCCATCCAAGCTGACGGCTTCAAAACCCTGAAAGAAGGCCAGGCTGTTACTTTCGTCGCTACCCGCGGCCAGAAAGGCATGCAGGCTGAAGAAGTTCAGATCGCCTAAGTCGATCTAGCTTCCCGGCTTTCAAAAAAACCCGCCTCATGGCGGGTTTTTTCATGCCTGGCATTTGAGGGTGTGGCGCCGCTGGCGCGGCGCAGGTGGCTCAGTCGTCGCTAACGGTGATGCTCGGCATGGCAGGGGCTGTGGCTTCACGCAGCACGATGCGCGCACCCACCTGCCGGGCCAGTTCCTGGTAGATCATGGCGATCTGGCTGTCCGGCTCTGCAATCGCCGTCGGCTTGCCGTTGTCAGCCTGCTCGCGAATCAGCATCGACAAGGGCAACGAAGCCAGCAGGTCGACGCCGTACTGGGCTGCCAGTTTTTCACCGCCGCCCTCACCGAACAGGTGCTCGGCATGGCCACAGTTCGAGCAGATGTGCACAGCCATGTTCTCGACCACACCCAACACCGGGATGTTGACCTTGCGGAACATCTCCACACCTTTACGCGCATCCAGCAGTGCCAGGTCCTGCGGGGTGGTGACGATCACCGAACCTGCCACCGGCACCTTCTGCGCCAGCGTCAGCTGAATGTCGCCCGTGCCCGGTGGCATGTCGATGACCAAGTAGTCCAGGTCGTCCCAGGCGGTCTGCGTGACCAGTTGCAACAGCGCGCCCGATACCATCGGGCCACGCCACACCATGGGCGTGTTGTCATCGGTCAGGAAGGCCATGGACATCACTTCGACGCCATGGGCCTTGATCGGCACGAACCACTTCTGCTCGCGAATCTGCGGGCGGGTACCCTCGGCGATGCCGAACATCACACCCTGGCTGGGGCCGTAGATATCGGCATCCAGAATACCCACGCGCGCGCCTTCGCGGGCCAGCGCCAAGGCCAGGTTGGCCGCTGTGGTGGACTTGCCAACCCCCCCCTTGCCCGACGCAACGGCAATGATGTTCTTGACGTTGGCCATCGCTGGCACCTGGGCCTGGCCCTTGTGCGGGGCGATCACGCAATCGATGGCAACCTGGGCGCCGGCAACCCCCTCAAGGTTGCCGATGGCGGTCTGCAGCACCTGAGCCCAGCCCTGCTTGAACAGCCCGGCGGCGTAGCCCAGTTGCAACTGTACGTTGACCTGCCCGCCGTCGATCTCGATGGCACGCACACAGCCGGCGCTGACCGGGTCCTGGTTGAGGTAGGGGTCGGTGTACTGGCGAAGCACGCCTTCGACGGCGGCGCGGGTGACGGCACTCATGAACACTCCCATTGGCAAACTGAATGTAAAACAGGCGCCTATCCTAACCCGTCAATCGTCAACAGATGCGTGCGCGGGGTGAAATATCTTCGCCAGCCCTTTATAGTGGCCGATCATCCTCATTTTCACCCCGTCGCCAGGAAAGTAGCCGAGCCACCATGTCCGAGCCACGTCAGATTCTCGTCACCAGCGCCTTGCCCTATGCCAATGGATCGATCCACCTTGGCCATATGCTCGAGTACATCCAGACAGACATGTGGGTTCGCTTCCAGAAAATGCGCGGCAACCAGTGCATCTACGTCTGCGCTGACGATGCCCACGGCTCGGCAATCATGCTGCGTGCCGAAAAGGAAGGCATCACCCCGGAGCAGTTGATCGCCAATGTGCAGGCCGAGCACAGCGCCGATTTTGCCGACTTCCTGGTGGATTTCGACAACTTCCACTCGACCCACAGCGAAGAGAATCGCGAGCTGTCGAGCATGATCTACACCCGCCTGCGCGAAGCCGGTCACATTGCCACCCGTTCGGTGACCCAGTACTTCGACCCAGAAAAAGGCATGTTCCTGGCCGACCGCTTCATCAAGGGCACCTGCCCCAAATGTGCGGCCGAGGACCAGTACGGCGACAACTGTGAAAAGTGTGGCGCTACCTATGCGCCTACCGAACTGAAAGACCCGAAATCTGCTATTTCCGGGGCCACCCCGGTGCTGCGCGATTCCCAGCATTTCTTCTTCAAGCTGCCTGATTTCCAGGCCATGCTGCAGCAGTGGACCCGCAGCGGCACACTGCAGGACGCCGTCGCCAACAAACTGGCCGAGTGGCTGGATGCAGGCTTGCAGGAGTGGGATATCTCCCGTGACGCGCCGTATTTCGGCTTCGAGATCCCAGGGGAGCCAGGCAAGTACTTCTACGTGTGGCTGGACGCACCGATCGGTTACATGGCCAGCTTCAAGAACCTGTGCGCCCGCCGCCCGGAGCTGGATTTCGACGCGTTCTGGAGCCAAGGCTCCAAGGCCGAGCTGTACCACTTCATCGGCAAGGACATCGTCAACTTCCACGCCCTGTTCTGGCCCGCCATGCTTGAGGGTGCCGGCCTGCGCAAGCCCACGGCAGTGAACGTGCACGGCTACCTCACCGTCAACGGCGCCAAGATGTCCAAGTCGCGCGGTACCTTCATCAAGGCCCGTACCTACCTCGATCACCTGCAGCCCGAGTACCTGCGCTACTACTACGCAGCCAAGCTGGGCCGTGGCGTCGACGACCTGGACCTCAACCTCGAAGACTTCGTGCAGAAGGTGAACTCCGACCTGGTGGGCAAGGTGGTCAACATCGCCAGCCGCTGCGCCGGGTTCATTCACAAAGGCAACGGCGGTGTGATGGTGGCCGGTGATGCGGCGCCCGAGCTCACGCAGGCCTTCCTGGCGGCAGCCCCTTCCATCGCCGAAGCCTACGAGGGCCGCGACTTCGGCCGCGCCATGCGCGAAATCATGGCCCTGGCCGACCGCGCCAACGCCTGGATCGCCGACAAGGCCCCCTGGTCGCTGGCCAAGCAGGAAGGCAAGCAGGACGAAGTGCAGGCCATTTGCGCCCAGGGCGTGAACCTGTTCCGCCAGCTGGTGATTTTCCTGAAACCGGTACTGCCGGTGCTGGCGGCGGACGCCGAGGCTTTCCTCAACGTGCCACCTCTGGCCTGGGGCGACCATGCCACGCGCCTGGAGAACCACACGCTGAACCCGTTCAAGGCGTTGATGAGCCGCATCGAACCTGCCAAGGTCGAAGCCATGGTCGCAGCCAGCAAGGAAGACCTGCTGGCCGCCGAGGCCAAGGTTACGGTCGGTAATGGCGAACTGGCCAAGGACCCGTTGGCCGACGAGATCGAATTCGATACCTTTGCCGCCGTCGACCTGCGCGTGGCGCTGATCGTCAAAGCCGAGGCAGTTGCCGGCGCCGACAAGCTGCTGCAACTGACCCTAGATATCGGCGACGAACGCCGCAACGTGTTCTCGGGTATCAAGTCGGCCTACCCAGACCCGTCCAAGCTTGAAGGCCGCCTGACCATGATGGTGGCCAACCTCAAACCCCGCAAAATGCGCTTTGGGGTGTCTGAAGGCATGGTCATGGCTGCCGGCCCTGGCGGTGAAGAGATCTACCTGCTGAGCCCCGACAGCGGCGCCAAGCCAGGCCAGCGCATCAAGTAACTGTCGACCGGGGCCGCTGATGCGGCCCCACTCTCGAACAGCGGGCAGTGGCCAGGGGCGCCGGCCGCCCTCACGCATTACTTGGCTGATGCCTGGCTCGTCTGCCCATCAACGCCTTCCAGGAACACCTCGACACCATGAATGCCGCCAAACGCCTGGAAATCTTCCGCCGGCTGCACGAAGACAACCCCGACCCCAAGACCGAGCTCGCCTACACCACGCCGTTCGAACTGCTGGTCGCGGTAACCCTGTCGGCCCAGTCCACCGACGTGGGGGTTAACAAGGCCACCGCCCGCCTGTTTCCAGTAGCCAACACTCCCGAGGCCATCCATGCCCTCGGCGTAGAAGGCCTTAGCCAGTACATCAAGACCATCGGCCTGTACAACAGCAAGGCCAAGAATGTGATCGAGGCGTGCCGCCTGTTGATCGAGCGTCATGGCGGCCAGGTGCCAGAAACCCGCGAAGCCCTGGAGGCCCTGCCCGGTGTCGGGCGCAAGACGGCCAACGTGGTACTCAACACGGCCTTCCGCCAGCCGACGATGGCCGTGGACACCCACATCTTCCGGGTCAGCAACCGCACCGGCATCGCACCGGGCAAGACCGTACTGGAAGTGGAAAAGAAACTGGTCAAGTTCGTGCCCAAGGACTACCTGCTCGACGCCCACCACTGGTTGATCCTGCACGGGCGTTACGTATGCCAGGCCCGCAAGCCGCGCTGTGGAAGCTGCCGTATCGAGGACTTGTGCGAATACAAGCACAAAACCAGTGACGATTGAACCGATAGCTGAAAACAGCCCGTCCCGATTGAAAAAATCTTTTTTACCAGCGTGCGCTTTCTGGTTATAAGGTCGGCCATCGGCCCCTTGGCTTGGAGCGACGCATGAGTACCGACAAAGACGACCTGTCGATCGAAGATGATTTTGTTGCCACTGAGGAGGATGCAGAGCCTCAAGTGGAACCGGCAAAGACCAACCTGAGCAAACGTCGCACCATCGATAACCTGCTTGAGGAACGCCGCCTGCAGAAGCAGTTGGCTGATTTCGACTACGACTTCTAGCCTTGGCAAAGCCTCCCTGCAGGAGGCTTTACCCATGAGGATCAGTTCAGCCCCTGCCGCTGCGCCAGTTCGATAAGGTCCACCAGGGAACGTGCATTGAGCTTGAGCAGCAGCCGAGACTTGTAGGTACTGACCGTTTTGTTGCTCAGGTACATGCTGTCGGCTATTTCCTTGTTGGACCGCCCCCTTGCCAGTTGCTGCAACACCGTCATCTCACGCGCCGAGAGGCGGTTGACCATCTCTGTTTCGCTACCTCCGCCCCTGCCACGCGAGGCATGCAGTGCCTGGTTGGGGAAATAGCTGTAGCCCGACAGTACAGCCTTGATGGCGCTGAGCAACTCGGTGAGTTCCTGCTGCTTGCACACATAGCCTGCCGCCCCCGCCTGCATGCAGCGCATGGAGAAGTTACCCGGCGCCTGGGAGGTCAGCACCAGCACCTTGCTGCCCGGGCTGGAGCTGGCCATGCGCGCGATTACCTCAAGGCCATCGAGCTTGGGGATACCAATGTCCAGTACCACGATGTCCGGGAGATGCTGCCGGGTGAGCTGCAGGGCCGCCACCCCGTTGTCGGTCTCTGCGACTACGTCATACCCATGTCGCTCCATCAGCATGCGTACGGCCAGACGTATCACCGGATGATCGTCCACGATAAGCACTTTGTTCATGCGATATCCATTCATTGCTGTTGCGTTAGTGCGCCACGATAACCGACAGAAGTAAGGATGGCGCGGGGTTTTATCTTGGAAATAGATGAACAGAAGGGCCTTACAGCACTTACAGAAATTTCCTACAACTAATAATTATAGTTGTAACAAGACTATTATCTAGACCTGCAAGTAAGCGTAACAGCGCCACCCACTCGATACGATTGGAATAAGTAACAATAGCTTGGGCGATAGTGGAAACTATAAAGCCGAAAATGAGGTTCATCGGGCAAATCAGGGGATATTTCCCAGCCGGGGAAACAGTGCAGGCTTCTACGTGAGCAGCCGTGTAGGGTAATCATGGGTCCACTCCGCAGGAGACGGCCCCATGCCACAAGTACAACCAGTTGCCCCGCTGACCATCATCGCCATCTTCGCCGGCATTATCGAAGCCTCCGCGCTCGCCACATTGCCGTTCTTGAGCGAGGCCAGCCAGAAGCTCTACACGTGGTTCCTGGTCGGCTTCCCGTTTTTTCTAACGGCATTGTTCTTCTTGACGCTGAACTTCAATTACAAGTCGTTCTACAGCCCCGCCCTTCCCCGGGCGGCCTCGGCTGATGGGGCACCCACACGCGATACGGATTCAAAAACGGCAGCATTGAACAATGAACCGATAAACGCCGAGCAGGTGACCTTCATGTTTTCCGGGCCAGATGCCTGCCAATTACTCGAAAAGCAACTGCTGCTCACGTTGGCCGAGCCCGCGGAACCGGCACGCACCTGGCAATTCTGCAACCTGCAAACATGCCAACGCATTCGCCTTTCCATCAGCCCGATGAACACGCCGAGCCCCGCTGTGGCGAGCTGAGCGCGCTTTCACGCATAAAAAACCCCCGCACAGGGCGAGGGTTCTTCAGGCAGCCGTTGACGCTTAGAGCATCGAGCGACCTTTGTTCGCCGCAATGCGCATGCGCAGCGCATTGAGCTTGATGAAGCCGGCAGCGTCCTCCTGGTTGTAGGCGCCCCCGTCTTCTTCAAACGTTGCGATGTTGGCATCGAACAGCGAGTCGTCCGATTTGCGGCCAACCACGGTCACGTTGCCCTTGTACAGCTTCAGGCGAACCACGCCATTCACGTTCACCTGCGAAGCATCGATCATTTTCTGCAGCATCAGGCGCTCTGGGCTCCACCAGTAGCCGGTGTAGATCAGGCTGGCGTACTTGGGCATCAGCTCATCCTTGAGGTGAGCCACTTCACGGTCCAAGGTGATCGACTCGATGGCACGGTGTGCCTTGAGCATGATGGTGCCGCCAGGGGTCTCGTAGCAGCCGCGCGACTTCATGCCCACATAACGGTTCTCGACGATATCCAGACGGCCGATACCGTTGGCGCCGCCGATGCGGTTGAGGTCGGCCAGCACGGTCGCAGGGGTTTTCTCTACACCGTCGATGGCGACGATGTCACCGTTGCGGTAGGTGAGTTCGATGTAAGTCGCCTGGTCTGGGGCACTTTCCGGGGACACGCTCCAACGCCACATGTCTTCTTCGTGCTCGGTCCAGGTGTCTTCCAGCACACCGCCCTCATAGGAAATGTGCAGCAGGTTGGCGTCCATCGAGTAAGGCGACTTCTTCTTGCCATGGCGCTCGATCGGGATGCCGTGCTTTTCGGCGTAGTCCATCAGCTTCTCGCGGGACAGCAGGTCCCACTCACGCCATGGCGCAATCACCTTCACGCCTGGCTTGAGAGCATAGGCACCCAGTTCGAAGCGAACCTGGTCGTTGCCTTTGCCAGTAGCACCGTGGGAAATGGCATCGGCGCCGGTTTCGTTGGCGATCTCGATCAGGCGCTTGGCGATCAGCGGACGGGCGATGGAAGTACCCAGCAGGTACTCACCCTCGTAGACGGTGTTGGCACGGAACATCGGGAACACGAAGTCGCGAACGAATTCTTCGCGCAGGTCGTCGATGTAGATCTCCTTGACGCCCATCGCCTGAGCTTTGGCGCGCGCCGGCTCGACCTCTTCGCCCTGCCCCAGGTCAGCGGTGAAGGTCACCACTTCGCAGTTGTAGGTATCTTGCAGCCACTTGAGAATCACCGAAGTATCAAGGCCGCCGGAATACGCCAGTACGACCTTTTTTACGTCCGCCATGCCATCACTCCACGGGGTTGTACGGAAAAGGCCCGATTCTAACGGCGTTGCGTGCGGATTTACAGTGGCGCGACAGCTTCTGACGACAAAGCGACAAGAAATTATGGCGGCGCGACGGAGTTTCAGGCCTCAGGGTGCCTTGGCAGCCGGTGCCTGGGCCGGTGCTGCAGCGCCAGCGCCCGTCGCAGCAGGTGCCACGGCAGGTGCCGCCTGCTGCGCGGGTTTCTCAGCCGGCTTTTCTGCCACGGCAACGCGCTCCAGTTCAATACTGACGCGTCGATTGCGTGCTCGGTTCGCGGCCGTGGAGTTCTTCGCCAGCGGATAACGTTCGCCGTGGAAGCGCACCGTGATGTGTTCCTCCGGCACGCCGTGAGCAATCAGGTAATCTGCCACGGCCAAGGCACGACGGCGCGACAGGTCGCGGTTGGTCAGGCGGTTGCCGCTGTTGTCCGAGTGGCCATTGAGTTCCACCTGGTTGACCGTGGGGTCGGCCTTCATATAGTCCAGGATCACGTCCAGGCGCGCCTTGGCGTTCTGGTCCAGGTCGATACCCCCGCCTGGGAAGCCGACCTGGGTCTGGCGCACCTGGTCGTAATTGACCGGCAGCAGCTTGGCCGCACACACCTGGTAATCGCCATAGGCCTTGGCGAAACTGACCGGTAACACGCGCACCTCCATCGGCCTGCCGCCCTCGCCGGTAAAGTTGCGCACCACGGTGCTGCGTCCGTCCAGCAGGCCGTTTATCAAGCGGCTGGCCTGGCCTTGGGACGAGCTGAACAACAGCCCCGTGCGCGCCAGCCGCACATTGCCCAGGTTGATGTCACCCCGCCCGGGCTGCCACGGCGCCGCCGCTGCCAGCAGGCTGGCGCCGCCGGCGCCCAATGCGTTGCTGTCCGAGCGCAACTGGAAGACCGGTTGTTCGCCGGCACGGCGCACGAACTCGCCACTGCCGAAACCCTCGATGGGCTGGATGAGCCGGCATTCGAACAGGTCACCTTCGACCTTCCAGGCGATATTCTCCATGCGCGTCTGGAATGTCAGCGCGCCGGCCGGCAGGCTGGCGCACAAGGTGAACAGGGCTAGGTAACGCTGGCGCACAGGTGGCTCCACAGAGTTCGACAACTTACTTTCAGGCTATCGGACAGCACGCGGAAAACTTGATACCCGTGCTCGCCCGGGGGTTTTCCGGTAGCATTGCGCCTTGAGTTCGACCCGCCTGGAATCCTCAATGTCCGATCGCCTGACCCTCCTGCGCCCCGACGACTGGCACATCCATCTGCGTGATGGTGCCGTCTTGCCCCACACCGTTGGTGATGTGGCGCGTACCTTCGCCCGCGCCATCATCATGCCCAACCTGGTACCACCGGTGCGCAATGCCGCTGAAGCCCAAGCCTACCGTGAACGCATCCTGGCGGCGCGGCCGGCCGGCAGCCGGTTCGAGCCTTTGATGGTGCTGTACCTCACCGACCGCACCAGCCCCGAGGACATCCGGGCCGCCAAGGCCAGCGGCTTCGTGCATGCGGCCAAGCTGTACCCGGCAGGCGCCACCACCAACTCCGATTCGGGCGTGACCAGCATCGACAACATCTTCCCGGCCATCGAGGCGCTGGCAGAAGTCGGCATGCCGCTGCTGGTGCACGGTGAAGTCACCCGCAGCGAAATTGACGTGTTCGACCGCGAGAAGCGTTTCATCGACGAGCACATGCGCCGTCTGGTCGAGCGCTTCCCTACCTTGAAGGTCGTGTTCGAGCACATCACCACCGCGGATGCCGCCCAGTTCGTCACCGAGGCCTCGGCCAACGTCGGCGCCACCATCACCGCGCAGCATTTGCTGTACAACCGCAACCACATGCTGGTTGGCGGTATCCGCCCGCACTTCTACTGCCTGCCCATCCTCAAGCGCAACACCCACCAGGTGGCGTTGCTGGATGCTGCAACCAGCGGCAACCCAAAGTTCTTCCTGGGTACCGACTCGGCGCCCCATGCCCGCCACGCCAAGGAAGCCGCCTGCGGTTGTGCTGGCTGCTACACCGCTTATGCCGCCATCGAGCTGTATGCCGAGGCGTTCGAGCAGCGCAACGCACTGGACAAGCTGGAAGGCTTTGCCAGCCTTCATGGCCCGGCGTTCTATGGCCTGCCGGCGAACACCGACACCATCACCCTGGTGCGTGACGAATGGACCGCCCCTGACAGCCTGCCGTTTGGCGAGCAGACCGTGATTCCGCTGCGCGCTGGAGAAAAGCTGCGCTGGCGCCTGCTGGAGGAACGCGCGTGAGCGAAGACCTGTACGAAGACGACCTGGACACCCAGGGCAACACGGGCTCACGCCACCCCATGGCCGAGCGCTTCCGCGGTTACCTGCCCGTGGTGGTGGATGTGGAAACAGGCGGCTTCAACAGCGCCACCGACGCCCTGCTGGAAATTGCAGCCGTCACCATCGGCATGGATGAAAAAGGCTTCCTGTTCCCGGAGCACACCTACTTCCACCGCGTGGAACCGTTTGAGGGTGCCAACATCGAGGCAGCGGCCCTCGAGTTCACCGGTATCAAGCTGGACCACCCATTGCGCATGGCGGTCAGCGAAGAAGCGGCACTCACCGACATCTTCCGCGGCATCCGCAAGGCGCTGAAGGCCAACGGTTGCAAGCGTGCCATTCTGGTCGGCCACAACAGCAGCTTCGACCTGGGCTTCCTTAACGCTGCAGTAGCGCGCAACGACCTCAAGCGCAACCCGTTCCACCCCTTCTCCAGCTTCGATACCGCCACACTGGCGGGCCTGGCCTACGGTCAAACGGTGCTGGCCCGTGCCTGCCAAAGCGCCGACATCGATTTCGACGGTCGCGAGGCCCACTCGGCCCGCTACGACACGGAGAAAACTGCCGAACTGTTCTGCGGCATCGTCAACCGCTGGAAGGACATGGGCGGCTGGCGCCAGGGTTGATCCCCAGTACCGCCGACCCTGCGGCAAAAAAAAACCGATGCCCGTTCGCGAGCATCGGTTTTTTTATGCCCCCAGGGCAGGTTCAAGCTCTTGGGCAAATGGCTGGCATTACAGCTTGCCGGCGTTCTCGCTCAGGTAGGCAGCAACGCCTTCTGGCGAAGCGTTCATGCCCTTGTCGCCTTTTTTCCAGTTGGCAGGGCAGACTTCGCCGTGCTCTTCGTGGAACTGCAGGGCATCGACCAGACGCAGCAGCTCGTCCATGTTACGGCCCAGCGGCAGGTCGTTGATGATCTGCGAGCGAACCACACCGTTGGTGTCGATCAGGAACGCGCCACGGAACGCCACGCCGCCTTCGGACTCAACGTCGTAGGCCTTGCAGATTTCGTGGGTCATGTCGGCAGCCAGGGTGTACTTCACCTGGCCGATACCGCCATTGTTGACCGGGGTGTTACGCCAGGCATTGTGGGTGAAGTGCGAGTCGATCGAGACGCCGATCACTTCCACGTTGCGGGCCTGGAAGTCTGGGATGCGGTTGTCCAGCGCGATCAGCTCGGACGGGCAGACAAAGGTGAAGTCCAGCGGGTAGAAGAACACCAGGCCGTACTTGCCCTTGATGGCCGAGGCCAGGTTGAAGCTGTCGACGATCTCGCCATTGCCCAGCACGGCCGGTACAGTGAAATCGGGGGCTTTCTTGCCAACGAGTACGCTCATTGTAATCTCCTGATGAGGGTGAATAACCTGTTGCCGGGCCCTGCCCGACATCCAGCAAAGGTTGACCATCATACACGGCTTCTCATGACAGGCCGACTCCGGTGATGAGCGACCGTCGGTCGCCTTCGGTAAATGCCTTCTGAAACCACTTTGACAAGCATTCTCATTCACATTAAGCTCCACCCCATCGATCCCGCCAGCGATGGTCAGCCCTTATGTATGTGTGTCTTTGTGTCGGCGTCACCGACGGACAGATCCGCGATGCGATCTATGAAGGATGCTGCAGCTACAAGGAAGTCCGTGCCACGACCAATGTCGCCAGCCAATGTGGCAAATGTGCGTGCCTGGCCAAGCAGGTGGTGCGCGAAACGCTGACCGACCTCCAGGTCAGCCAGGCGGCGCTGCCCTACCCCGTGGAATTTACCACTGCCTGAATACCCCCGTTTCCCGAAACCGGACCTCGTGTCCGGTTTTTTTATGCTCATAATTCAATAAGTTAGGGCTCCAACGCGGTTCACAAACATTCTTATTCCTATTAATTTTCATTTATTATTCAATAACTTAGGTTTGACAGGCTCGGGCATCCAGCTCAAACTTCGCAGTATTGGCACACTTCGACAGGGCAGGAACACCCATGAAAGGCGACATCAGCGTCATCCAGCATCTCAACAAGATCCTCGGAAACGAGCTGGTCGCCATCAACCAGTACTTCCTGCATGCCCGCATGTATGAAGACTGGGGCCTGAACAAACTCGGCAAGCACGAGTACAAAGAATCCATCGACGAGATGAAGCACGCTGACAAACTGATCAAGCGTATTCTGTTCCTCGAAGGCATTCCCAACGTTCAGGACCTGGGCAAGTTGCTGATCGGCGAGCACACCAAGGAAATGCTCGAATGCGACCTGAAGATCGAGCAGAAAGGCCTGCTGGACCTGAAAGCCGCCATCGCCCACTGCGAAACGGCCGGGGACTTCGGGTCGCGTGACATGCTCGAAGACATCCTCGAATCCGAGGAAGAGCACATCGACTGGCTGGAAACACAGCTGAGCCTCATCGACAAGATCGGCATCGAGAACTACCTGCAGTCGCAGATGGGCGAGGAATGATCCCAACGCCATAAAAAAACCCGCCATTGGCGGGTTTTTTTGTGGCGCGCTGCCTATCAGGCTTCGGCAGCCTTGGCCTTGGCGGCGGCATCCTTGATGAGCGTCTGCAGCTCACCGTTTTCGAACATTTCCAGCACGATGTCGCTGCCGCCAACCAGCTCGCCACCTACCCAGAGCTGGGGGAAGGTTGGCCAGTTGGCATATTTAGGCAGGTTGGCGCGGATTTCCGGGTTCTGCAGGATGTCGACGTAGGCGAACTTCTCGCCGCAACCCATGACCGCCTGGGAAGCACGCGCAGAAAAACCGCATTGCGGTGCATTCGGCGAGCCCTTCATGTAAAGCAGAATGGTGTTGTTGGCAATCTGCTCTTTGATCGTTTCGATGATATCCATGTAGCACCTCGGCTTAACTTTGCGACGTCGTCGTCGGCACGGTGAGGCATTGTAACGGAAAGCCGAGCGGCATGCTCGTGCCCTCAGGCGGCCTCTACCTGCACGGGGACGCCATTGAGCGCTGCGTTGCCCGATACCGGGTCACGCAGGCGTTCGTCGGTCAGGTCGTTGGCGCTGGCACCTGGCTGGCGCTCGGCTACCTGCATGTGCACACCCTTCAACCCATGACCATAACCGTGGGGCAGGCTGACCACACCGGGCATCATGTTCTGGCAGCCCTGCACCTCAACTTCCACCGTGCCGGTGCGAGAACTTACCCGTACCCGCTGGCCATCCTGCAAGCACCTGTGCTGCATGTCATCAGGGTGCATCAGCAACTGGTGCCGTGGCTTGCCTTTGACCAGCCTGTGGTAGTTGTGCATCCACGAATTGTTGCTGCGCACATGCCGACGGCCGATCAGCAGCAGTTGGCCTGGCGCCGGAAGGGCCTGCAGGGCCAGGCGCTGCAAGTCCTGTAGCAACACCTGGGGTGCCGCCTGGACGGTGTTTTCGGCCGTCGCCAGGCGCGCGCCCAGGTTGCGCTGCAGCGGGCCGAGGTCGAGGCCATGAGGGTGGGAGTCCAACACCTCCAGTGACAGCTTCCAGGGGGTGTCATGGCCATAGCGGCCACTGCGCAACGCCAGGTCGATCATGTGCGCGGGCGGCGCGGTGGGTTTCAGCGGCTGCTGTGCACGCGCGGCAAATGCCTGCGCAAGGCCCACGAAGATCTCCCAGTCGTGCAGCGCCCCTTCGGGCTTGGGCAGAATGGCGCGGTTGAAACGGGTGACGTTGCGCACGGCCAGCAAGTTGAAGGTACTGTCGTAATGGTCGTTTTCCAGCGCCGACGTCGACGGCAGGATCAGGTCGGCATGGCGCGTGGTTTCGTTGATGTACAGGTCGATGCTGAGCATGAACTCCAGCCCCGCCAATGCGCCGTCCAGTTGCCGACCGTTGGGCGTGGACAGTACCGGGTTGCCGGCCACCGTCACCAGTGCGCGCACCTGCCCCTCACCCGGCGTGAGCATTTCCTCGGCCAGGGCGGCAACCGGCAACTCGCCGCCATATTCGGGCAACCCCGACACCCGGCTTTGCCAGGCATTGAAGTGACCACCCGAGGTGGCCGCCACCAGGTCGACGGCAGGCTCGGTGCACAATGCGCCGCCTGGGCGGTCGAGGTTACCGGTGACCAGGTTGATCAGTTGCACCAGCCAATGGCAGAGCGTGCCGAACACTTGGGTGGACACGCCCATGCGGCCATAGCAAACGGCCTTGTCGGCAGCCGCGAAGTCACGTGCGAGCTGGCGGATGCCTGCTGCAGGGATGCCACAAAGCGGGCTCATGGCCTCGGCCGTCATAGGGGCTATCGCCGCCTGCACGGCCGGCACGCCGCTCACAGGCAGGTGCGTGCCTCTGGCCAGGCCTTCTTCGAACAGGGTGTTGAGCAGGCCGCACAACAGCGCGGCGTCGCCGCCGGGGCGAATGAACAGATGGGTGTCGGCTATCGCCGCCGTTTCACTGCGCCGCGGGTCCACCACCACCAGGCGCCCTCCCCGTGCGCGCAGGGCCTTGAAGCGCTTTTCCACATCGGGCACGGTCATGATGCTGCCGTTGGAGGCCAGCGGGTTGCCACCGAGAATCAGCATGAAGTCGGTATGGTCGATGTCGGGAACCGGCAGCAGCAGCCCGTGGCCGTACATCAGGTGGCTGACCAGGTGCTGGGGCAATTGATCTACCGAGGTGGCAGAAAACCGGTTACGGGTTTTGAGCAGGCCAAGAAAGTAGTTGCTGTGGGTCATCAAGCCATAGTTATGCACGCTCGGATTGCCCTGATACACCGCCACGGCATTGCGCCCGTGAGCCTGTTGCACCGCCCAGAGGCGCTCGGCTGCCAGGGCGAAGGCTTCATCCCAGCTGATCGCCTGCCACTGTTGCCCAACCCTGCGGTGCGGCTGGCGCAGCCGATCGGGGTCGTTCTGGATGTCCTGCAAGGCCACCGCCTTGGGGCATATGTGGCCGCGGCTGAAGGGGTCCAGCGGGTCGCCCTTGATCGAACTGATCTGCGCCGTGCCATCAGCGCCGTGGCTCAATTCGATGCTCAAGCCGCAAATGGCTTCGCACAGGTGGCAGGCACGGTGGTGCAGGGTCTTGTTCATGGCCGCTTTTGCCTGGGTCAGGGAAGAAGCCAAGACTATGGCGCCGCGTCGCCGCCCGGGCCAGCGTGCTTCGTGGCGTGAATCCAGCGACATCAGGCGCACGATTCACGACAGTGGTTTGCCAAATCGCCAGCAAGCCGTGTACAAAACCCCTGTAGCAAATAAAAAACAGCTACAGGGGCAACGCCGACACCCTTTGCAACACCCTGTGCAGGTGGCCGCTGTTTCCCCCCTTGGTTTCAGGCGACATTTAATTATAGTATTGCGCCTTTCCCCATTTCGTCCGCCCCGTGCGGCTTACGCCGCAGGTCACTCCCGTTGTTAAAAAAAACCACACGGTGGGCCTGCATACTGTTGCAGATAAGGTAGTCAATCATGAGCGCTAGGCACTTTCTCTCCCTGCTGGACTTCACCACCGACGAATTGCTCGGGGTGATCCGCCGCGGCATCGAGCTGAAGGACCTGCGCAAGCGAGGCGTGCTGTTCGAGCCCCTGAAAAACCGCGTGCTGGGGATGATCTTCGAAAAGTCCTCCACCCGCACCCGGGTCTCGTTCGAGGCCGGCATGATCCAGCTCGGCGGCCAGGCGATCTTCCTGTCCCCGCGTGACACGCAACTGGGCCGTGGCGAGCCCATTGGCGACAGTGCCATCGTGTTGTCGAGCATGCTCGACGTGGTGATGATACGCACCCACGCCCACAGCACGCTCACCGAGTTCGCCGCCAAGTCCCGCGTGCCGGTCATCAATGCGCTGTCGGACGAATCCCACCCATGCCAGTTGCTGGCCGACATGCAGACCTTCCTGGAGCACCGTGGGCCCATCCAGGGCAAGACGGTTGCCTGGATCGGTGACGGCTTCAACATGTGCAACTCCTACATCGAAGCGGCGCGCCAGTTCGGCTTCCAGCTGCGCATCGCCTGCCCCGAAGGTTACGAACCCGATCCGCGTTTCATGGCCATCGGCGGCGACCACGTGCAGCTCGTGCGCGACCCACTGCTGGCCGTGCAGGGTGCTCACCTGGTGACCACAGATGTCTGGACTTCCATGGGCCAGGAAGAGGAAACTGCTCGTCGCCTGGCGCATTTCGCGCCCTACCAGGTCACGCGGCAAATGCTTGACCTGGCGGCACCCGACGCCCTGTTCATGCATTGCCTGCCCGCCCACCGTGGCGAGGAAATCAGCCATGACCTGCTTGACGACCCACGTTCGGTCGCCTGGGACCAGGCTGAAAACCGCCTGCATGCACAGAAGGCCCTTCTCGAATTCCTT
Organism: Pseudomonas sp. S36; assembly: GCF_016647875.1. NCBI lineage: Bacteria > Pseudomonadati > Pseudomonadota > Gammaproteobacteria > Pseudomonadales > Pseudomonadaceae > Pseudomonas > Pseudomonas sp. S36. Next base: position 60,352 of record NZ_JACVVG010000029.1, read on the forward strand.
GTCGAACCGGCTTACCACCACGCATGAGTCAACCTCTACTGCTCAACCTGCGCAACCTCGCCTGCGGCTATGGCGATCAGCGCATCGTCCAGAACCTCAACCTGCACCTCAATGCCGGCGACATCGGTTGCCTGCTGGGTGCGTCCGGTTGCGGCAAAACCACCACCCTGCGCGCCATCGCAGGTTTCGAACCGGTGCATGACGGTGAAATCCAGCTTGCAGGCGAGGTCATCTCCCGGGCCGGCTTCACCTTGGCGCCGGAAAAGCGCCGTATTGGCATGGTGTTTCAGGACTACGCCCTGTTTCCGCACCTGACCGTGGCGCAGAACATTGCCTTCGGCATTGCCAAGCATCCCCGCCAGGCGGCGGTGATCGAAGAAATGCTGGAGCTGGTCAAGCTCGGCGGCCTGGGCGGGCGATACCCGCACGAGCTGTCTGGCGGCCAGCAGCAACGTGTAGCCCTGGCCCGGGCGCTGGCACCTGAACCTCAGTTGCTGTTGCTCGACGAGCCGTTCTCCAACCTGGATGTGGAGCTGCGCAGGCGCCTGAGCCATGAGGTGCGGGACATCCTCAAAAGCCGTGGCACCAGCGCCATCCTGGTCACCCATGACCAGGAAGAGGCCTTTGCGGTCAGCGACCAGGTGGGCGTGTTCAAGGAAGGCCGGCTTGAGCAGTGGGACACCCCCTACAACCTTTACCACGAACCGCAGACCCCTTTCGTGGCCAGCTTCATCGGCCAGGGGTACTTCATTCGCGGGCAGATGATCAGCCACGAAGCGGTCAGTACTGAACTGGGTGAGCTGCGTGGCAACCGTGCCTATACCATGACCTCGGGCAGCTCGGTGGATGTGCTGCTACGCCCCGATGATATCGTGCACGCACCCGACAGCCTGTTGCGGGCCAGCATCGTGGGCAAGAGTTTCCTGGGGGCCTCCACCTTGTATCGCCTGCAACTGCCCACCGGCAGCCAACTGGAGGCAATCTTCCCGAGCCATGTCGATCATCAGCTTGGGGCGGACGTAGGCATTGCAGTCAAAGCCGATCACCTGGTGCTGTTCGCTGTCCCCGGCAGCGTGGCAGCACAGGCGTTGCAGCAGCACAGCGGCGTGCGCCGTCACAGCTCCGCGCACTGAGGACGCTGCAGGAGGTCGCCTGGCGGCCTCTCTACCCCCTGCCGATCGGCGCAAATGTGCCTTGGGTATATTCGGCCAGCACCGCTGCCGCCAATTCCACTTCCAGCCCCCTGCGCCCGGCACTGACATGGATGCTGGCAAAATTCTGCGATGAGTCGTCGATAAAAGTGCGCAGCCGCTTTTTCTGCCCCAGCGGGCTGATCCCCCCCACCAGGTAGCCTGTAGCCCGTTGCGCCTGGGCAGGGTCTGCCATTTCGCACTTCTTCACCCCGGCAGCATGCGCCAGGGCCTTGAGGTCCAGTGAACCCACCACCGGCACTACCGCGACCAGCAACTCGCCCTTCTCGCTACTGGCCAGCAAGGTCTTGAACACCTGTTGCGGGTCCAGCCCCAGCTTTTCTGCAGCCTCCAGCCCGTATGACGCCGATTTGGGGTCGTGTTCGTAACTGTGCACACGGTGCTCGGCGCGGTGCTTCTTCAACAGGTCCAGGGCAGGTGTCATGCAGGGGCTCCGGTGTAAGACGAATCGGCGGCTACTTTAGGACAATTCCCACATCCCAGCCAGCACGGCGCAATGGCGCCGCTCTAGCTCGCGCAGTCGCGCCCGGATTAACTGCCCAAAACGTGACTGACCGTTCACTTTCGACCTTTGACATCAGCGTTTCTTGTCTATATTTTTTCGTTTCTGAATAAATGGTGCACTTTTACGGTGCATTTCATAGAGGTGCCCGGGGTCGATGGGGATAGGCGCCGGGCTTTTGCTGTCGAGCGCCACGCGACTCACAACAAAAACAATGAGGTCATACATGACAATTGCTCAAGGCCAACCCACACTGCCCAGCCAATGCCTGGCCGAGTTTCTCGGCACTGCGTTGCTGATCTTTTTCGGTACCGGCTGCGTTGCCGCGCTCAAGGTGGCGGGCGCCAGCTTCGGGCTGTGGGAAATCAGCATCATCTGGGGCGTAGGCGTCAGCATGAGTATCTACCTTACCGCCGGCATATCAGGTGCGCACCTGAACCCGGCCGTGAGCATCGCCCTTGCCCTTTTCGCAGGCTTCGACAAACGCAAGCTGCCCTTCTACATGCTGGCCCAGGTGTGCGGCGCCTTTTGCGGCGCTGCGTTGGTATACACCTTGTACAGCGCCCTGTTCTTCGATTTCGAACAGGCGCACGCGATGCTGCGCGGTAGCGAAGCCAGCCTGGAGCTGGCCGCAGTGTTCTCCACCTACCCGCACCCGGCGCTGTCCACCGGCCAGGCGCTGTTGGTCGAAGTGATCATCACAGCCATCCTGATGGCCGTGATCATGGCACTGACCGATGACAACAACGGCCTGCCCCGTGGCGCCATGGCGCCGCTGCTGATCGGGCTGCTGATCGCCGTGATTGGCAGCGCCATGGGCCCCCTGACCGGCTTTGCCATGAACCCGGCCCGGGACCTGGGGCCCAAGGTGATGACCTTCCTCGCAGGCTGGGGCGAAATCGCCTTTACCGGCGGCCGTGATGTGCCTTACTTCCTGGTGCCGGTATTCGGGCCTATCATCGGTGCCTGCCTGGGTGCTGCGGCGTATCGCGGGCTGATTGCCCGCCACCTGCCGGAGATACCTGCTGCCAACACCCGCACGGGCGATGATCGCCAAGGCGACACCCAAGTCAATTGATGGCGGCTTCCAGCCCAGCCCCCTATTTTTGCAAGGCCTAAGACCATGACAGATACCCAGGACAAGCACTACATCATCGCCCTGGACCAGGGCACCACCAGTTCGCGCGCCATCATCTTCGACCGCGATGCGAACGTGGTAGGTACCTCACAGCGCGAGTTCGCCCAGCATTACCCGCAAGCGGGCTGGGTGGAACACGACCCGATGGAAATCTTCGCCACCCAGAGCGCGACCATGGTCGAAGCCTTGGCCCAGGCAGGCATCAGCCATGCCCAGGTGGCCGCACTGGGTATCACCAACCAGCGTGAGACCACCGTGGTATGGGACAAGGAAACCGGGCGCCCGGTCTACAATGCCATTGTCTGGCAGTGCCGGCGCAGCACCGAGATCTGTGCCCAGCTCAAGCGCGACGGCCACGAAGCCTACATCCGTGACACCACCGGCCTGGTCACAGACCCATACTTCTCCGGCACAAAGCTGAAATGGATCCTGGATAACGTCGAAGGCGTGCGGGAGCGGGCCGAGCGCGGTGAGCTGTTGTTCGGCACCATCGATACCTGGCTGATCTGGAAATTCTCCGGTGGCAAGGTGCATGTCACCGACTACACCAACGCCTCGCGCACGCTGATGTTCAACATCCATACCCTGCAGTGGGACGAGAAACTGCTGCAAATCCTGGGTATCCCCGCCCAGATGCTGCCGCAGGTCAAACCGTCGTCGCAGGTGTACGGCCACACCAAGAGCGGTATCGCCATCGCCGGCATTGCCGGTGACCAGCAATCGGCGCTGTTCGGGCAAATGTGCGTGGAGCCGGGCCAGGCCAAGAACACCTACGGCACCGGGTGTTTCCTGCTGATGAACACTGGTGACCAGGCGGTCAAGTCATCCCACGGCCTGCTCACCACCATCGCCTGCGGCCCCCGCGGCGAGGTGGCTTACGCACTTGAGGGTGCAGTGTTCAATGGTGGCTCCACCGTGCAATGGCTGCGTGATGAACTGAAGATCGTCAACGACGCGCTGGACACCGAATACTTCGCCAGCAAGGTCAAGGACAGCAACGGCGTGTACCTGGTGCCGGCATTCACCGGGCTGGGCGCACCCTATTGGGACCCGTATGCACGGGGTGCCTTGTTCGGCCTGACCCGCGGGGTCAAGGTGGACCACATCATCCGCGCTGCGCTGGAATCCATCGCCTACCAGACCCGCGACGTGCTCGATGCCATGCAACAGGACAGCGGCAAGCGCCTGTCTGAATTGCGGGTGGATGGCGGCGCAGTAGCCAACAACTTCCTCATGCAGTTCCAGGCCGACATTCTGGGCACCTGCGTGGAGCGGCCGAAAATGCGTGAAACCACTGCCCTGGGCGCGGCCTACCTGGCTGGCCTGGCCTGTGGCTTCTGGAGCGGCCTTGACGAGTTGCGCGACAAGGCGATCATCGAACGCGAGTTCAGCCCCCAACTGGACGAAGCCCAGAAAGAAAAGCTGTATGCCGGCTGGCAGAAAGCCGTGGACCGCACCCGCGACTGGGAAGACCACGACGCCTGACTCTCGCACTGGGGGGGGGGGGGGGGGGCCCCCCCCCCCCCCCCCCCCCCCCCCCCCCCCATAGTGGACTGCGCGGCCCCCCGGGGGC